>JAZNFJ010000054.1:0-5933 GCA_045589035.1 Candidatus Avilachnospira sp.
GGATGTACTGATCAACAATGCCGGCATCGCCCACTACGGGCTCATCTCCCAGATCGGCAAGGAGCACTGGGATCGGATGTTCGCCGTCAATGTCCATGGCATGTACCACTGCATCGATGCAGTGCTGCCGGGGATGCTCTCCCGGCAATCCGGCTGCATCATCAATGTTTCCTCTATGTGGGGGCAAGTCGGCGCTTCCTGCGAGGTCTGCTACTCCGCCTGTAAGGCCGCTGTCATCGGCCTGACCAAGTCCCTTGCCAAGGAACTTGGCCCCTCCCACATCCGGGTCAACTGCCTTGCCCCCGGTGTAGTGCTGACGGATATGTGTGCCCACATCGACGAATCCGTCATGGAAGGGCTCCGGGAGGAGACCCCTCTGAACTGCCATGGCACACCCGCCGATATGGTCCACGCAATGGCATATCTTGTGGATGCGAAGTTCCTCACAGGGCAGATATTGCCCGTAAACGGCGGAATGGTGATCTAATTTTTTCTTTCCCGACAGCGTTCGACAAACTTTGCAAAGAACTTGTGGTAATATGTCAAACAGAGAGACGGGGGCGCAAAGCCAGCACCGCGGCAGTCCTGTCATCCTCTCCACTGGACTTGCTGCAACCCACCACGCCGGAGGCCAATTCTTTCGGCGACAGACCTCCATACTGTCGGATAAAATGCTCGGCCACCTCTCCACCGGCGCCGTCGCTCACCAGAACCAACAGTTCTCCTTTCCCCAAGGACAGCCTTGTCCCTTCCGGTCGGTACTCCTCTCCGACTCCAACACCGGGAGGCGGCGAGGCTGTTCCTATTTTTTCCACCTTGCCTCTGCGCTTGAGATAGGATGGGGCAGCCCCCCATTTATAAAGCTCCGCCTCTCCCGTGGTCAGATCCGCCTGCAGCAGATCCACCGTGGCGAAACCGCCGTCATCCCGCAGGATATACACACCGTTCAGAAAAATCATCGCCGACTGTGGCGAAATACCCGACTGGAGCAGTGTCCGCAGGATACTGATGGCGGCACCGGCTTCGGCATTGGCTGCCGTTCCCGTGCCCATACCGTCACAGAGGATGAGATAAAACCATTTTCCCACCCGGAAACTGGCACCCCGGTCCCCCGACATGCCATCGGCCGTCCGGCTCAGGCTGCGAAAGCCCAGTTCCGGCTGAAACCGCAGGGTCGCAGGTCCATCAGATCTCTGTTTTCCCAATGCCCGGGACAGCACATCATACTGCTGCGCCAACACCTGCCGGCTCTCCCGCAGACGGCTGCGGTACTGCCTGCGGCAGCTGAGATCCTCCAATTCCCGGTTGACTGCTGTGAGAAATCCATC
Organism: Candidatus Avilachnospira sp.; assembly: GCA_045589035.1. Classification (GTDB taxonomy): domain Bacteria; phylum Bacillota; class Clostridia; order Oscillospirales; family Oscillospiraceae; genus Avoscillospira. Next base: position 1,329 of record JAZNFJ010000054.1, read on the forward strand.
CAGATACCGGCACCTGTCCGTAAAAGCCGGCGGCAGATCCTCCCGCAGGGCTTTGCCTCTGCGCATCATGGGCGGTGCCGCCCGGTTCAAAGCTTCGCAGGTGCTTTCGATTTCCGTTTCCCAGCACTGTTCCCACAGTCCGCAATGGCGGCAGACCCGCTCTGCCGCCTGGTCAAAGACGGCATTGGTTTCCGGATCGGCATCATCCACCCGGCAGAAGGTCATACACTGCCCCATCTGCTCCAGCAGTCCCGCAGCCAATGCCAATCGCGGGTCTTTTGTCATAAGCCCCTGGGGAGAAACTTCAAACCATCGCTCCGTTGGCACAAGGGGCGACAACACCGCACCCAGCATGGCACCTGCCAGCAGCAGCGAGTGGCTGCCTGTGACCAGCACACCCAAAACTGTCGCACCAAGCCACAGACCCAACCGCCGCAGATTGCCTGCCTGCCAACCGCTGCAAAGGGCAGCCAGCGTCAGCACCACGGTACAGCAGCCTCCGCCCCAGCTGAGATCCAATGCCAATCCGCAGAGGACCGCCGCCATCAAGCCCATAGGGGTCCCGGCTGCGGCTGCCGCCATGGCACAGCCTGCCACCAGACCCAAGGGAAATCCCACCGGCTGCAAGGCGCACAAGCCTGCCGTCAGACACACGGGCAGCAGCAATTCACTGCCGGAATGGGAGGGGTGGAGCGCTCTTCGGAAGCCGTAAGTTCCAAGTCCCGAAATGGCAATTTTCAAAAAATACCGCCACAGAAGCCTTGTCCACAAGCGGCTTTGTATCAGAAACAGAAAGCCCACCATGCCGGAAAAGACCATAACACAGCCTGGGGCAAACCACGGGTGCTCCCGGTCCAGCTCCTCACCGAAAATGCACAGACAGGCTTCCACCAGCAATCCCACGGCAATGGGCTCTACGGCAGCATCCGAGCCGAAAAAGGCCGCATACCCTAAGCAGCCCCCTATGTACGCACCGAAGGACGGCAGTCCCAGTCCCAATGCCGCAGCCAGACAGACGGAAAGGGGTAACGCGCCGCCGGCAACCTTCGCACCTGCCAGCACAAAGCCTGCTGCCAGCGCACCGGCTGTTCGCAGGCCCAATTCCACGCCCCTGCGACCGGACCACCGCAGCAGCTTCTGCCGCGCCGACTGAATCACCGCCGGGCGCATCTGTACCTTCATCCCCATCCCTCTTTCGTGTAGTTTCTGGGGCGAGTGTATCACAAATCCCGCGAAAAACTTGTCGGTAACAGGCGGACGGGAAATTTTAATGGACAAGGTCAAGTGAACCATGTAAAATAAAGAAAAGCCCCTTGAAAAGGAGAATTTCTATGGCAACAGAACTGGAACTGAAGCTGGCAGTACCCTCCCCCGCGGTACTGGAACAGATTATTTTTGACAAAGAAGTGGCAGCCGTACGGCAGGGCGGCTACCGCCTGCTGGACATGGCTACCGTCTACTACGACACCGCCGATGGCAGTCTTGCCAAAAACCACCGGACCCTGCGGCTGCGGCAGGAAAATGACCGTCTGGTCGCCACCTGTAAGACCCCTGCCGGCGGCAATGCCCGCAACGAATTTGAATGTGATGCCCCCACCATCGAAGCTGCCCTGCCCAAGCTGGTGGAAGCCGGTGCACCGGCAGAACTGTTGGAAATTGACCGGCTGATTCCCGTCTGCGCCGCCCAGTTTACCCGCCGGGAAGCGGAACTCAGTTTTGCCGACGGCACGGTCTGCGTGTTCTGCGGCGACATTGGCATGCTGGCAGGCGGTCAGAAGCAGGAACCCCTCTGCGAAGTGGAGCTGGAGCTGAAATCCGGCGATTATGAAACCATCGAAGCCTTCGGGGTCGAGCTGAAGGAGCGCTTCGGTCTGACGGAAGAGCCCAAGAGCAAATTTGCCCGGGCAGCAGCATTGGCGGTGGCAGAATGAAGGTTCTTTTGCACATCTGCTGCGCACCCTGCGCCAACCGCCCCCTTGCCCACCTGCAGGAGCAGGGGCACGAGGTCACCGGTTTCTGGTACAACCCCAACATCCATCCCTTTACGGAATATCGCAGCCGGAGAAACACCGTCCGGGAATATCTTTCTGAGATCGGTGTGCCCCTGCTCGAGCAGAACGATTACGGCCTGCGTCCCTTTGTCCGGGCTGTGGCAGAGGACATTGCCCACCGCTGCATCAAATGCTATGAGATCCGCCTGCGGCAGACGGCTAAGACCGCCAAAGAACAGGGTTTTGATGCCTTTACCTCCAGCCTGTTCATCAGTCCCTACCAGAATCACACCATGATGATGGAAGCCGCCCAACGGGCTGCTGAGGAGTTCGGTGTGGAATTTCTCTATGAAGATTTCCGTCCGCTGTTCAAGGAAGGGCAGGAATTTGCCAGAGAACACGGCTTCTACATGCAGTAATACTGCGGCTGCGTATTCTCCGAAGAGGAGCGGTATCTGAAAGCCAATAAGATCATTCCATAAAAAAGGAAAAGGCCCCCTCTCCTCCGGCCTAAGAGCCGCCCTACGGGCGGTTGGCCTATGTACGCCCGCCTGCGGGCGGGTGTGACGAGGGGGCTCCGCGAAGCGGTGGGGGAGAGAATAAACCAATCTCTCCCTCCGTCATTTGCTTTGCAAATGCCACCTCCCTCATCAGAGGGAGGCTTTTATTTTTCTGTTTTATTGTATTCTTCCAGTCCTGCCTTACCTTCCGGTGTGACAGGCTTGAGCCATTTGCGGGACTTAAAGTGCCAAAGGCACAGGATATCCTTGGGAATATCCTCACACAGGTAGGCCACAATAACCACACCCAAAAACGGCAGATGGAACACATGGGCAGCCAGAAGAGCTGCCGGGATACTGACCAGCCAGATGCTGCCCAGATCCAGCAGCATGCCCATGGTGGTGTCGCCACCGGAGCGGAACACACCCACCACCTGCACATAGGACATATTTCGCAGAGCGATTTCCGCGGAGCAGAACACCGTCACCGCCAGCGCCGTTCTCAATGCGGTTTCCGACAGGCTGTCGCCCATGGAGAACAAAGAGATCAGCGGATGCCGCAGCAGAATGGTCATACCGCCCACCAGCACACCGGTCAACGGCACCAGAACGGTGAACCGCAGCGCATCTTCCAGACCTCTCTGGATCTTGCCCTTGCCGATGGACTTGCCCACCATGACCACACAGGCGCTGCCAAGACCGGCATAGAAGGAAAAGGCCAGATCACCGATGGTCTTGAAGACCGTCATGCCGGCATAGTATTCATAGCCCATGTTGGCATAGATCATATTGAGGGTGATGATTCCCAAGGCCCACATGCCCTCGTTGAGGACCACGGGTATGGCCTTGCGGAAAAATGCTTTGATATGCTGACCGGTGAAGGCAAAGATTTCCTTCACAGGGCCGGTGAGCAAACTGCCTCTTCCAATAGAGAACAGCAACAGCAGCACAGGGCCCAGCCATGCCGACACGCAAGTGCCCACAGCAGCACCTGCTACACCCATCTCCGGCATACCGAACTTGCCGAAAATCAGGGAATAATTCACCACGGCATTGGCAACCGTCGTCACAGCAGAAACGGACAGGGGCAGCATGACCCGCTCCGTACCGCGCAGCAGGTTGGACATCACCAATGTCAGCGCTACTGCCGGGTAGGAAATGCAGGCGATCTTCAGATACTGACAGCCGGTGGCCACCACTGCCGGGTCTTTATTGAACAGGCGCAGAACAAACGCCGGAGCAAACCCTGCCACAGCCAGAAACATGCCGCTGAGAACCACGCAGGACAAGAGCGCCAGACCAAAGGTGCGCCGGATGCCCTTCAGGTCACGGACACCCCAGAACTGTGCCACAAACACATTCATACCGCCGCACAGACCCCAGATCAGCAGATTCAGCAGCCAGTTCCATTGACCGGCCATGCCCACGGAGGACAATGCCACATCCCCCAGCCGGGACACCATGAGGGTATCTATCAAGGCGAAGGAGTTGGTCAGCAGGTTCTGCAATGCAATGGGGATCGCCAACCGCAGAGTCACCTGCCAGAAAGGCTTATCGCCCAGATATTTGGATAATTTCATAGTGCAATTCCTTTGAGAAAAAAGGCCGCCTTTCGGCGGCCTTTCGAGATTTCATCTTATGCCATGCCGGCGGTGATGATGGCCATGGTGTAGACCTCATCGGCGTTGCAGCCGCGGGACAGGTCATTGATGGGAGCGTTCAGACCCTGCAGGATGGGGCCGTATGCATCGAAGCCGCCAAGACGCTGAGCGATCTTGTAGCCGATGTTACCGGACTGGATCTCGGGGAAGATGAAGGTGTTGGCCTGACCGGCAACGGGAGAGCCCTTGCACTTGGTCTTGGCAACAACGGGAGAAACAGCTGCGTCGAACTGGAGCTCGCCGTCAACCTTCAGATCGGGAGCCAGCTCCTTGATCTTAGCGGTAGCATTGCGAACCTTGTCAACGTCGGGACCTGCGCCGGAGCCCAGGGTGGAGTAAGAGAGCATTGCGACCTTGGGATCAATGCCGAAGGTAGCAGCGGTGCGAGCGGTCTCGATAGCGATCTCAACCAGCTGATCCTCATCGGTGGTGATGTTGATAGCGCAGTCACCC
>JAZNFJ010000055.1:0-3942 GCA_045589035.1 Candidatus Avilachnospira sp.
CATCATGGAATGATTGTACCACAATTGCCGAAAATATGGTATACTAACGGCAGATACTTTTGAAAAGAGGGTTCTTATGGTACAGGGAATGCTCCATTTTATTGAAAAAAGCCCCACCTGCTTCCACGCGGTGCAAAATACTGCCCGGCTTCTGGAAGAAAACGGCTTTGTCCGCCTGCAGCAGGTGAAAGACCTGCAGCCCGGCGGCAGTTACTATACCGTTCGTGGCGGTTCGTCCTTGATCGCCTTCCGCATGCCGAAAACCAAGCCCACAGGCTTTTTGCTGACGGCCTCCCATGGGGACAGCCCCTGTTTCCGTATCCGGGATAACAGCGATCTGGAGGGCACTTATGCCAGAATTTCCACAGAGCGCTATGGCGGCATGCTCAATGCCCCTTGGTTGGATCGACCTTTAAGCATTGCCGGACGGGTCATGGTCAGAGAGGGCAATGCCATCAAAACCAAATTGGTGGATTTTGAAAAGCCTGTGGTTCTCATCCCCAATGTGGCGATTCATATGAACCGGGAAGCCAACAAGAGCCTTTCTTACGATGCCGCAAGGGATCTGTTCCCCCTCTACGGCGGCAAGAATGCCTCTTTCCGTAAGGATTTGGCAAAGAAACTGGGCTGCGAAGAACAGAATGTTCTGGCAACGGATTTGTTTGTTTATAATCCGGAAAAGGGTCTTGTCTGGGGCGCAGAAGAGGAATTTGTGTCCGCGCCCCGGCTGGATGATCTTGCCTGTGTCTACGGCAGTCTGCAGGGCTTGCTGCTGGCAGATGATCCTAAGGCAGTTGCGGTTATGGGCCTGTTCGACCATGAGGAGATCGGCTCTGAAACCAAGCAGGGTGCTGCCTCCATGTTCCTCACCGAGGTTTTGGAAGCCATTTGCGCATCTGCCGGTGTGGGGATGGGTGAGATGCTGCAGGGCAGCATGATGCTCTCCTGCGACAACGGCCATGCGCTGCATCCCAACCGTCCGGAACTGTCTGACCGGACAGAAGCCCCTGTGATGGGCGGCGGTGTGGTCATCAAGCATTCTGCCCGGTATGCCACCGACGGCATCTCCTGCGCGGTTTTTTCTGAGATTTGCCGCAAGGCCGGTGTGCCGGTCCAGCATTATTCCAACCGCCCCGATCAGGCCGGCGGTGCGACTCTCGGTAACATCGCCAACACCAAACTGGGCATGACCGCTGTGGATATCGGCATGGCGCAGCTTGCCATGCACTCCTGCTTTGAAACGGCTGGCAGGGAGGATGTGTCCCATCTGATCGGTGCCATTGCTGCATTTTATAAAGCAAATCTGACCGTCACCGAAGATGGGGTGACACTGGCATAAAAAAGAAGCGAGCTAAGCTCGCTTCTTTTTTTATGCTTTCTTGCGGAAAATAAACGTAATTGTAAACAAAATTGCCAGATACAGGCTGATGACTGCACCGGTGGAGGTGCCCAGATAGTAGCTGGTGATCAGACCGGCGATACCTGCCAACAGGGCAAACAGAATGGAATAGAGATGATACTGCCGCAGGTTTCTGGCAATGTTTCTGGCGGCGGCTGCCGGCAATACCAGCAGGGAATTGACCACCATCAGTCCCACCCAACTCATGGAGAGGGTCACCACCACGGCAATGGCGACGGTGAACAGGGTTTCGTAACCCTGCACCGGGATGCCCCGGGAGGATGCCAGCTGGGGATGGACAGCCGTCAGCACCAATCGGTTGGATGCCAGCAGCCAGAGAACCAGTACCAGTGCCAGCACCAGCAGCAAAAGTCCAATTTCACCGGGTGTGACGGAGAGAATGTCACCAATGAGATACTGATTGAATTTGGTAAAGCTGCTGCCGTTGAGAGTGGCAATGAAGATGCCAAGGGCGACGGCAGTGGAGGAAAAGACGCTGATGATGGTTTCGGAGGCATGACTGGTGCGGCTGCGGATAATGGAAAACAGCAGCGCAAAGACCACAGCCAGTGCCACCGCCCAAATCATGGGCAGGGCAGAGCCGCACAGAACACCGATGGCGATGCCCGTAAAGCCGGAATGTCCGAGGGCATCAGAAAAGAAACTCATCTTGCCCGTGACGATCATGGTGGACAGAAGTCCAAACAAAGGGGACATGACCAAGACCGCCAGCAAGGCATTTTTCATGAAGTTCATGGAGAGAAATTCCATGGGGAACAGGTCCCAGAATGCATACCAAAGGCTCATAAGGCACCTCCCATATGGAACGCATCGGCAAACTCCTGAGAGGACAGGACATCCAGAGGTGTGCCTTTTCTCAAAATCTGGTGGGACATGAGCACCACCCGGTCGCAGTACCGCTCCAGCATGGAAAAATCGTGGGTGGTCATCAAAATGGAAAGGTCATAGGTGTGGCGGATCTCATCCAGCATCTGCATCAGCACATCCATGCCCTCCACATCCACACCGGAGAGGGGCTCGTCCAGAATGAGAATATGGGGCATAGGCTCCAGTGCCAGCGCCAGAAGAACCCTCTGCACTTCACCGCCGGAGAGATCCCCGACCCGCCGGCTTATGAGATTTTCGCTGTGAACGCGGGCAAGGCAGTCCTGCACCCTTTTTCGGAAGGCTTTTCCCACCGGCAGCCACGCAGGGCGCTTGGTCAGAGCGCAGCAGAACAGATCCAGCACGCTGATGGGGTCCCCCTTGCTGAAGCCGGGGTTTTGCGGCACATAGCCGATGCGGAGTTTTTCCGAACTGCCGTCGGCAGGAGAAAAGGTGATGGAACCGGAATACTCCTTCTGACCTAAAATTGCACTGATGAGGGTGGATTTGCCGGCACCGTTGGGACCGATCAGCGCCACCATCTGGCCACAGTGCATGTGCAGATTGATGTGATCCAGCACCGTTTCGCTGCCGAAACGGACACTGAGATCTTCAATTTTCAGACAGCAAGCGTTGCCGCAATCACCGCTGTGGGGTCGTTTATAGGTCATTGCAGCGCCTCCTTTAAGGTTTGGATATTGGCTTCCATGGCTTCAAAATAATCGCCGTTCATGGCCATGTCCAGAGGATAATCGGGAATGCCTGTTTCGGCGCAAATGATGGAAGCGGCGGAAACAGAACCGTTGACTTCGGTGAAAACAGCCGGCAGGTTGTGTTCCTGTACCAGGCGGATCATTTGAATCAGTTCTTTTGCGGAAGCTTCGCTGCCGTTTTCTTCCTCAATGGCGGCAAGAATCTCCAGATCAAAGGCATTTGCCAGATAAGCAAAGCCGTCGTGGAAGGTAATCAGCTTTCTGCAGGAAAGATCGGAGAGGGCAGCTTGTCCCTCTGTTTGCAGCTGAGTCAGCTGGTTTTTTAAAGTATCGGTGTTGCTGCGGAAGGTGGCTCCGTGTTCCGGAAACTGTGCAGTCAGCGCATTGCAGATGTTTTCTGCCATGATCTGCGCCTGCTCCGGGGAAAGCCAGATGTGGGGATCAAAATGTCCATGGTCGTGTCCGTCGTGGTCATCATGGCCCCCCAATGTGAGCAATTCCGCACCGGCAGAACAGTCCGTGACATTTCTGCCATCGAGGATATCTTCCATAAAATCTTCCAGACCCAAACCGGAGATCAAAATCAGCTGGCTCTGCTCCAATATCTTCATCTGAGATACCGAAAGGGAGTAGTCGTGAAGACAGGAAACAGATTCGGAAATAATCTGTGTGATGGTGATAGGGGTGCCGGAAGCGATGCTTTGGGCAAACTGCGCCACAGGGGCAGTGGTAGCAGCCACATCTGCCGCAGGTGTATGGGAAGCGCAGCCTATCAGCAGAAAAAGTGCCAGACAGGCGGTAAATATTCGGATCAAACGCAAAATAATCAGTCCCAATTGGAAAATTCTGTATCTTATTATAACGGCAGTCTGCCCCAATTGCAAGTAGAGTAAACCCCCGGGTGTTTTCACCCGGGGGCTTTTGTTGTTGTCTGTTCTGATTTTA
>JAZNFJ010000056.1:0-3470 GCA_045589035.1 Candidatus Avilachnospira sp.
GACCAAGACCCCCCTGATGGCCAAGCGGGATCTGTACCGGATCTCCGGCCACTGGGATCACTACCTGGACGGTATGTTCATCCTGGGCGACCCTTACGATGAGGAGAAGGAATGCTTCGCCCTGCGTCCCATGACCTGCCCCTTCCAGTATCAGGTCTATCTGAACCGGGCCCGCAGCTACCGTGACCTGCCCATGCGCTTGGGCGAGACCTCTACCCTGTTCCGTAACGAGGATTCCGGCGAGATGCACGGTCTGATCCGTGTGCGCCAGTTCACCATCTCCGAGGGTCATCTGATCCTGCGCCCCGACCAGTTGGAGGAGGAATTCCGCGGCTGCTTCGAGTTGGCAAACTACTGCCTGGATGTGCTGGGTCTGAAGGAAGACTGTACCTTCCGTTTCTCTCAGTGGGATCCTGCCAACCCCAAGAACAAGTACGAAGGCACCGCTGAGCAGTGGGAGCATGCCCAGAGCGTTATGGGCAAGATCCTGGATGACCTGAATATTGAATACTCCATCGGTATCGATGAGGCTGCTTTCTACGGTCCCAAGCTGGATATCCAGATCAAGAATGTCTTTGGCAAGGAAGATACGCTTATCACCATTCAGGTGGATATGCTGCTGGCTGAAAAGTTTGGCATGGAGTACACCGATAAGGATGGCGGCAAGTCCCGTCCCTATATCATCCATCGTACCTCCTGCGGCTGCTATGAGCGTACGCTGGCTCTGCTGATCGAAAAGTATGCCGGCGCACTGCCTACCTGGATGGCTCCCGAGCAGGTCCGTTTCCTGCCCGTCACCGACCGTGCCGCCGACTACTGTGCCGAGATGTCCCGCAAGCTGAACCTGCAGGGCTTCCGCACGGAAGTGGACTTCCGCAACGAGAAGGTTGGTAAGAAGCTCCGCGAAGCCCGTCTGGAGAAGGTTCCCTACATGGTGGTCGTTGGCGACCGCGACATGGAAAACGGCACCGTTTCTCCCACCAACCGTGTGGACGGCGATCTGGGCGCCATGTCCTTCGAGGCCTTTGCAGCCATGCTGAAGGAAACCGTGGATCAGAAGCTGAAAAAGTAATTTAATACTTCAGACAAAAGGGACGCCAGATGGCGTCCCTTTTACCAATTAAATGGTGTTGGTTGGTGGTAAAAATGTGCGTTTCTGCCAAACTTTTGTATTTTTCTGGCGAACGATTGACATTCCTGGAGAAACGGATATAATAATAGTACAATTAAAAAGTGACCGTTGATTTTCGGCAGAAGCCAAGGTGACTGCCGGAATAGGAAACTCTGGAGAATCTCAGAAATGAGTGCCGAAGGTGCAAGGCAAAGGCCGAATCTCTCAGGCAAAAGGACAGAGCAAATTCCCTTTAAGGGGGAGTTTTGGATGTCCCGGCAGAGTTTGCCCGGGGCTTTTATTTTATAATTTGTAAACCAACAGAAATGAGGACTGTATCATGTATAAGAACAATGCCCACACCATCTGCTTTTTGAAGGACTATGATCCCGAAATTGCCGATCTGATGTTTGACGAGCTGCACCGTCAGCGCCGCAACATCGAACTGATCGCCTCCGAGAACATTGCTTCTCCTGCAGTCATTGCAGCCATGGGTACGATCCTGACCAACAAGTATGCTGAGGGTCTGCCCGGCAAGCGTTACTACGGCGGCTGTGTCCATGTGGATGACATCGAGCGCATCTGCATCCAGAGAGCCAAGGACCTGTTCGGCGCAGAATATGCCAATGTGCAGCCACACTCCGGTGCACAGGCCAATCTGGCTGTCTATGCAGCCCTCCTGCAGCCCGGCGACACGCTGGTTGGCATGAATCTGGCCTGCGGCGGTCACCTGACCCACGGTGCTCCCGTCAATCTGTCCGGTAAGTACTACAACTCCATCGGTTACGGTGTCGATCCCGAAACCGGTTATATCGATTACAACTATGTGGAAGACATCGTCAAGAAGAATCAGCCCAAGATGCTGGTTGCCGGTGCTTCTTCCTACCCCCGTGCCATTGATTTCAAGGTCATGGGCGAGATCGCCCACCGCCACGGCGCTCTGTTTATGGTTGATATGGCCCACATTGCCGGTCTGGTCGCAGGCGGTGAGCACATGAGCCCCATGCCCTATGCTGACGTGGTCACCACCACCACCCATAAGTCCCTCCGGGGTCCTCGCGGCGGTCTGATCATGACCAACAACGAAGAATATGCCAAGAAGCTGAACTCCGGTGTCTTCCCCGGCACTCAGGGCGGTCCTCTCATGCATGTCATCGCCTCCAAGGCGGTCTGTCTGAAGGAAGCCAATACTCCCGAATTCAAGGAATATGCCCACAATATCGTGGCCAATGCCGCTGCGTTGGCTGAAAGTTTGAAGGCCAACGGCATGGATCTGGTCACCGGCGGCACCGACAACCACCTGATGGTGGCTGACCTGCGCAGCCTGGGTATCACCGGCAAGGAACTGGAAACCCGTTTGGATGAGGTGCATATCACCGTCAACAAGAATGCCATCCCCAACGATCCCCAGAAGCCTGCCTACACCAGCGGTGTCCGCATTGGCACTCCCGCCGTTACCACCCGCGGCATGAACACTGAGGATATGAAGAAGATCGGTGAACTGATCTGCATGGCAGCCAAGGACTTCCAGCATGATGCTGAAGAAATCAAGCGCGAAGTTATTGCCCTGACCGACAAGTATCCTCTGTACGAATAAGAGTTGCAAAAATGACTCCGGCTCAGCCCGAGGGATTTTTTGTCAATTTGTTTTGCGGTGTATATATTTGCCGATGGGTTCTATGAGAATATGACCGTTGTCAACGGCCAACTGACCTCTCAGATAGACCTGCTCAATGACACCGGAAGTCTGCCATCCCTCATAGGGGCAGTAGTCGGCTTTTGCCGCATGATCTTTTGCAGAGAGGATACCGGAGGTATCCGGGTCAAGAATAACCAGATCTGCATCGCTGCCGGGAGCAATGACACCTTTTTGAGGATAGACACCGTAAAGTTTGGCGGCATTTTCCGAAAGAAGGCTGCACATCTGGGGTGCGGTGATCCTGCCTTTGGCAACACCTTCCGACCAGAGGAGGATGCCTCTGCTTTCCACACCGGGCAGACCGCCGGGAATTTTGGTGAAGTCCTCTTTGCCTGCGTCCTTCTGGGCGAGGGTAAAGCTGCAATGGTCGGTGGCAATGGTTTGCACCGTTCCGTCGATCAGAGCCTGCCAAAGGGCATCCTGATCAGCCTTTTTTCGCAGAGGGGGTGCACAGATAAATTTGGCAGCTTCCCGATACTCCTCGGAATCATAGCGGCTGTCGTCCAGCAGCAGATAGTGAGGACAGCTTTCCACATAGACCTTCTGGCCTCTGCCACGGGCAGATCGTACTTCTTCCAAAGCCTCTTTGGTGGAAAGGTGAACAATGATTACCGGCACATCCGCTACTTCTGCCATTCGCAGCAGACTTGCCACGGCTTC
>JAZNFJ010000057.1:0-4014 GCA_045589035.1 Candidatus Avilachnospira sp.
TCCAAAGACCGCTTGGCCTCCGACTTAGGTGCCACCTTATTCTTGACCACCTTCACGCGGGTCTTGTTGCCGACAACATTGCCGCCTTCCTTGATGGCTTCGATCTTACGGACATCCAGACGGACAGAGGAGTAGAACTTCAGGGCGTTGCCGCCGGTGGTGGTTTCAGGGTTGCCGTACATAACGCCGATCTTCATACGCAGCTGGTTGATGAAAATAACCACGCAGTTGGTCTTGGAGATGCTGCCGGTCAGCTTTCGCAGGGCCTGGGACATGAGTCTTGCCTGCAAACCCACAAAAGTATCGCCCATTTCACCTTCGATTTCGGCACGAGGGGTCAGAGCGGCAACGGAGTCCACAACCACCACATCCACAGCACCGGAACGAACCAGCGCATCGGTGATTTCCAGCGCCTGCTCACCGTTATCCGGCTGAGAGACCAGCATATTATCAATGTCCACACCGATGGCAGCGGCATAGTCGGGATCCAGCGCATGCTCGGCATCCACAAAGGCAACTTCGCTTCCCATCTTCTGGGCGGAAGCAACGATATGCAGCGCCAGAGTGGTCTTACCGGAGGACTCAGGGCCATAGATTTCAATGATTCTGCCCTTGGGCACACCGCCAATTCCCAATGCGGCGTCCAATGCCAGAGAACCGGTGGGAATGGCATCGACCTGCATCTCCGGACGGTCACCCAGACGCATGACAGTACCCTTACCAAAAGTCTTTTCAATCTGTGCAATGGCAGTATCCAGCGCTTTTCTCTTATCGCTGTTGACTGCCGGTGTTTCCATGTTACCCTTCTTCATAATCATGCTTCCTCTCTCTTTTTTGATAGTACCGCGCGGGTGATGCGGCCGCTGTCTTGCTTCAGCCGCAGAACTTCAAAGTGATTTTCTTCCAATATCCTGCAGACCGCATCTTCCTGTCCCATGCCGAATTCAAAGCACAGGTAACCGCGATCTTTGATGGCGCTGCCGTAGTTTCGGACGATGCCCCTATAAAAATCCAGACCGTCCTCGCCGCCGTAAAGTGCCAGATGCGGCTCGTAATTCTGAACAGAGGGCTGCAGTTGTTTCATTTCCTCTCCGGTAATATAGGGCGGGTTGGAAATCAGAACATCAAACTTCCCCAAAAATTCGTTGGCGGGCTGACAGGCATCTGCCTGCATACAGGAAACCCTGCCGGTGAAATGCAGATCCATGGCATTCTTCTTTGCCACACGCAAGGCTGCAGAAGAAATATCTGCCAGCGTTACTCTGGCATCTTTGATCTGCGATGCCAGCGCCAGACCAATACAGCCAGAACCAGTACACAGATCCAGAATCCGGGGACTGGACGGCAGCCACTTCCGCTGCTCCAGTACCAGATCCACCACAGCCATGGTGTCGTCTCTCGGGATCAGCACATCCGGATTGACCGTCAGATCCAGACCGTAAAAACTCCATTTACCCAGAATATAGGCAAGAGGCTCTCCCGCCAGAAGCCGGCCGGTCAGTTCCATGGCCTGCTTTTCAATACAGTCTGACACAAAGACCTGCTGCATACCCATGAGCGCAGCCGGTTCATAACCGGAAGCAAGGCTCAGCAGTTCCCGGGCTACGGTACCTGCCTGGGGACCCTCAGAAGGCTCCAGCGCAAACCGCATCCGACGGTACAGTTCCCCGTAGGTTACCATTGATCGGCACCCTCCTGCTCAGGAATAACTTCCTGCAGGGCGGTGATGGCCACCTCGATCATGGAATCGTCCGGCTCATAGGTGGTAAAATTCTGCATCCACTGGCCGGGGGCAGTCATCATACGGGAAAACCAGTTGTCATGCCGACCCACCCAGCGATTCAGTTCGTAGCTGATGCCCACAATGGGCAGAAGCAGCAGCAGATGCAGACCCATACGGACCAGCATATGGTCGTTGCGAATGACCGCACCCAGCAGAATGCTGATGCAGATGACCACCAGCAGGAAGCTGGTGCCACAGCGGGGATGCTTCCGGGTCTGCTGACGGACATTTTCCACCGTCAGAGGCAGCTGGGCTTCATAGCAGCGGATGGTCTTGTGTTCCGCTCCATGATATGAGAATACTCTTTTCATGTCCTTCATTTTGGACACAAGGATCATATAACCCATAAAAACGGAAATTTTAATCAGACCCTCCACCAGATTGCGGACAAAGAACTGCCCCTTCAATCCGGGAATGAGGCTGGCAAGGAACGTGGGCAGCAGAATAAACAGACCCACGGACATGGCAATGCCCAGAACGGCAGCAATGTAGATGACTGCCTTTTCCATTTTCTCGGAGCCGATTTTCCTTTCCAGCCAAAGGTCAAACTTGGAAGGTTCTTCCTGCTCTTCGGGGAAAAACTCTGCCGAATACATCAGTGCCTTCACACCCTGTACCATACTGGCACCGAAGGTCATGACACCGCGAATCAGCGGCCACTTGAGAATGGGATGCTTGTTGGTGGTAAGCTTCAGTTCTTCCGTCTTTACCACAAGACCTTCCGGACCGCGGACAACGATGGACTGCTTTTCCGGTCCGCGCATCATGATACCCTCAATGAGCGCCTGTCCGCCGATCATGGTCTTGAATTTTTCCTGATTGTTCTGATTGGACATATCAAACCTCTATCCTTCTCCCACAGGGAGTGCAATGGTCACAAGGGTACCGCCGCCTTCGGCATTTTCCAGTGTCAAAGTGCCACTGTGCATGGTGACGATCTCTTCGCAGACGGAAAGACCGATGCCGTTGCCTCTGGCCTTGGAGCTGCCCTTGTAGAATTTCATTTTCACATGAGGAAGTTCTTCCTCGGGGATACCGGGCCCGAAATCCCGGATTCGCACCACCACATCCTCCTCTTCCCGATGGATGGATGCAGTGATTTTCTTGCCTTCACCGCCATGCTTGGCGGCATTATCGAGAATGTTCAGAAATACCTGGCGCATACGGGACGCATCACAGGGAATCTCCGGGATGTCATCCTCATTTTCCAGATATTCCAGCACGATGCCTTCCTGTTTCAGTCGGCTGCCGTACATGAACACCGTATCTTCAAATTCAGACAAAATATCAGACATGGTCACATTCAAAGTAAACCGACCATCCTGAATACGGGTAAATTCCAGCAATTCTTCCACCATGCCTGTCAATCGCCGTGCTTCCCGGAGAATGATCGCCATACCTCTTCTGGTTTCCGCAGGATCCATCTCCTCGGAAGAAAGCAGGGTTTCACCCCAACCGGTAATGGCGGTCAAGGGTGTCCGCAATTCATGGGACACAGAGGAAATAAATTCCGTCTGGGTTTTTTCCGACTGGGCGATCTGGGCTGACATTTCGTTGATGGTATCGGTCAGTTCGCCGATCTCATCATCATGGTGCTTTTTAATTCGAGCGCCATAGGAGCCGGAGGCAATGCGCTTGGCCGTTGCCGTGATCTCCGACACAGGCTCCAGAATGGAGCGCATAAAGAACTGGCTGCTGTAGAGCATAAAGGCGATGAAAAATACGCCCATCAGAACCGCCACACTGGCACCCATCCAGATCTGGCGGTCCACATTCTTCAGGCTGGTCACAAAGCGCAGCACACCAATGACCTCGCCGTTGGAATAGACCATAGGGTTGGAAACGGCCATGATCCGTTCACCGGTCTGGGGATTTCTGCCGCGGAAAACGGCAATGGTATGACCGGCAATGGCCTCTGCCACATCCGGCGTTTCCGGCGCCTGCCCTGCCCACTGTCCGTAGGACGATGCCACCAGCTTGCCGTTGGTGGAAATGAACTGCAGTTCCAGACGGTTCTTTTCCTCAAAGGTCTGGGCATAGCGGATGCAGGACTGATAATACTCGTTATAACTCTGGCTGATGTAGTTGCCGAAGAAATCTGTGGTGGTCTTGGCCTTTTCCTCCAGACCGATCCGGAGGTTGGAATAGCAGTAAGCGGAGAAGGAAACAGAGAACACCACAACCACGCAGATCACAAGCGCCATTACAAAACTCAGGCTGTTGCGAATCCA
>JAZNFJ010000058.1:0-15499 GCA_045589035.1 Candidatus Avilachnospira sp.
ATGACCGTCAGGTTTCGCAGGCCAAGGAAGTCCATCTTCAGAAGACCCAGTTCCTCCAGAGTGGTCATGGTGTACTGGGTGACGATGACATCATCGTTGGTCGCCAGAGGTACATAGGTATGGACGGGATTTTTGGTGATGACCACACCAGCAGCATGGGTGGAAGTGTTCCGGGGCATCCCCTCCAGACTGCGGGCTGTATCGATCAGTTCCTTGACCCGGTCATCGCCATCGTACATTTCCTTCAGCTGCGGGGAAATTTTCAAAGCCTCATCCAAAGTGATATGCAAAGGCATGGTGGGCACCAGCTTTGCCACCACATCGGTTTCGGCATAGGTGAAGTTCAATGCTCTTCCCACATCGCGAATAGCGCCACGGGCAGCCATGGTACCGAAGGTGACGATTTGCGCCACCCGGTCTTCGCCGTACTTCTCCCGGACATAGTCCACCACTTCTCCCCGGCGGGTATCGCCGAAGTCCATATCGATATCGGGCATGGAGATACGCTCCGGGTTCAAAAAGCGTTCAAAATACAGACTGTACTGCATGGGGTCCAGATCCGTAATGTGCAGGGTGTAGGATACCATGGAGCCTGCAGCACTGCCACGGCCGGGGCCTACGGGAATGCCCACAGACTTGGCATAGCGCACAAAGTCGGAAACGATGAGGAAATAGTCCGTAAAGCCCATTTTCTCGATCATATCGATCTCATAGTCCAGCTGTTTGCGGTATTCGGGGTGTCTGGCACCATAACGCTCTTCAAAACCCTTACCGCACAGTTCTTTTAAGTAAGACAGAGAATCGTAGCCTTCCGGCAGCTGGAATTCCGGCAGATGATACTTGCCGAAGGTGAATTCCACATTGCAGCGATCTGCGATTTTCACTGTATTTTCAAAGGCTTCCGCCTGCTGAGGGAACAGCTGCCGCAGTTCCTCCTCGGACTTGAGATAAAACTCATCGGTTTCAAACTTCATCCGGTTGGGATCATCCACGGTCTTGCCCATCTGGACGCACATAAGGACATCCTGCATGCGGCTGTCCTCTCTGCGCAGGTAGTGGGCATCGTTGGTGACCACCAAGGGAAGACCCGTTTCTCTGGACAGACGCAGAATGCCCTGATTGATCTCCTGCTGCTCCTGCAGACCGTGATCCTGCAGTTCCAGATAGAAATTCCCCTCACCGAACAGGCCAGACAGTTCCAGCGCCTTGGCTTTGGCACCGTCATAATCCTTGGACAGAAGCAGCTGAGGAATCTGACCTGCCACACAGGCAGACAAAGCGATCAGACCTTCGTGATGTTCCCGGAGCAGATCCAGATCCACACGGGGTTTGCCGTAAAAACCCTCCACAAAAGCCTGAGATACCATGTAACTCAAGTTGCGGTAGCCTGTTTCGTTTTCGCACAGCAGCACCAGATGATATGCCTCGTGATCCACACCGTAGGTGCGGTCATGGCGAGTTCTGGGCGCCACATAGACCTCACAGCCGATAATCGGCTTTATGCCGGCTTTTTTTGCAGCCCTGTAAAAATCGATGACACCGTACATCACACCGTGATCGGTGATGGCGATGGCCTGCTGGCCGATCTCCTTCACCCGATCCATCATCTTGTTGATGCGGCAGGCGCCATCCAGCAGGCTGTATTCCGTATGCACATGTAAATGAACAAAGCCCATGGTCAGGCTCCTTTCCCGGTTATTGTTTGGACAGCTCGAGTATTTTCCGCATTCGATGATTGATGGCAGATTTGGTCAATGGCGGATCCTGCATCTGCGCCAGTTCCGTCAAAGTGGCTTCCGGATGTTGTTTCCGCAGTTCTGCCGTCTTGCGAAGCTTGTCCGGCAGATCGTTGTACATTCCGTTGGCTTCCAGTTTGCGGATGGCAGCCAGCTGTGCCTGTGCCGCATCCACGGTTTTATCCACATTGGCAGTTTCGCAGTTGACCCGGCGGTTAATGCCGTTTCGCATTTCCTTTTCCACACGGGCTTCCATAATGCCCATGGCACTGACCGGTGCACCCATGGTGGTCAGGACATCTTCGATATAATCGCTTTGCTTGAAGTAGAGAATGCTGTTGCCGCCCCGGGCAACACTTTTGGGGAAGAACCCCAGTTCCATCAGCAGGCTGTAGGCCTCCCGGCTCACATGATGGTGGGAGGTGGCCAATTCCAGATGGTAGCGTTTTTCCGGATCGGTGACAGAGCCGCCTGCCATAAAGGCACCGCGCAGGAAGCTGATCTTGCAGCATTCCTCTTCCAGCACACTCAGATTAATATGCAGTGCCACCATGGTATCCGGTTCCAGACCAAAGGCATCAAAGATAGTGAGAAGTTTCTGCCGGTCTTCCAGGACAAAGACCTGCTTATCCCGCCCATCATCGGGCATCTGATCAAACTCTACCCCAAAGGCCTTTTTGAACAGTCGGGGCAGCCGCTGGGCAAAATCCGGATTTTCCGTGACGATCCGGATGCCGCTGGACGAAAATGTATTGCAAAACAGCAGAACACCATAGGCCTCTGCAACGGCACAGCAGACCTTGTGCAGCGGCATACGGCAGAATTCTGCTTTCACATTGGAACAAAAGGACATAACATTTTCCTCTCTCTGTTTAAACCTTACCGACGACCCAGATCCCGATGGCTAACCGTGGTGACATAGCCCTTCTGGGAAACGAAATCACCCAATTCCTTTGCCACGGCAACAGACCGGTGCTTGCCGCCGGTACAACCGACTGCCACCACCAGATTGGTCTTACCCTCGTCCACATAGGACGGCAGGCAGAAGGACAAAAGATCCTCCACTTTCTCCAGAAAATCCTTGGTCTGCTGGTAGGAGAACACAAAATCCCGCACCTCCGGCTCCAGACCGGTTTTCATCTTCAGTTCGGGAATATAGTAGGGATTGGGCAGAAAACGGACATCAAAAACCAGATCCGCATCCACCGGCAGGCCGTATTTAAAACCAAAGGAGGTTATGGTCACAGACATGGCATGATCCTTCAGATCGCCTGCCACCAGATTGATGACTTCGCCGCGAAGTTTTGCCGTAGACAATGCCGAAGTGTTGATGATGGCATTGGCACGGTTGCGGATGGGTTCCAGAAGCACTCTTTCCCGCTCCACGGCAGCTGCCAGTTCGCTGGCATCCTTGATCAGCGGATGCTTCCGGCGGGTTTCCTTATACCGCTTGATGATGACATCCGTATCCGCTTCCACAAAGACGATGGTATACTGCAGCTGCATCTGGTCCAGGCTGTCCAAAGACTTGAATAGTCCGTCAAAGGTCAGACTGGCACGGACATCCGTAACCAGCGCAACCCGCTCATAGCGGCCTTTGGTGGCCATGCAAAGCTGGGCAAACTGGGGAATCAGATCTGCGGGCATATTATCCACGCAATAAAAACCGATATCCTCCAAAAAGGAGGCTGCTTTACTTTTACCGGCTCCGGAAAGACCGGAAACAATTACAAACTGCATATCACACCTGCCAAATCCGCACTTCCGGCTCCAACTGAATACCGGAATGTTCCAAAACTTCTTTCTGTATCATTTCCATGGTAGACAGCACATCTGCTGCCGTGGCACCGCCGAGATTGACCACAAATCCGGCATGCTTTTCCGACACGGCTGCCTTTCCGACCCCTTTGCCCTTCAGGCCCGCTTCATCGATCAGTGCTGCGGCATAGCCGCCAACCGGCCGTTTGAAAGTAGAGCCGGCAGAAGGCAGCTCCAAAGGTTGGGAAGTTCGTCGTTTTTCCATCAGTTCCCGCATCCGGGCAGCGATCTGTTCCCGATCTCCCGGCTGCAGGCAAACACGGCTTTTTAATATGACCGCGCCTTTTTTCTGGAAACCGCTGCTGCGGTAGGAGAAGTCCTGTGCCTCCCCTTCTGCCTCCCAGATGCTGCCGTCAGGCAGCATGGCTGTGGTGGAAACCACCACCTGACAGAGTTCTCCGCCATAGGCACCGGCATTCATATACACACCGCCGCCGATGGTGCCGGGGATTCCGTGGGAAAATTCCAGACCGGTCAGCCCCAGATCTCTTGCAGCACAGGCCAGCTTCGCCATGGGCACACCGGCTTCTGCTTCCAAAATACCATTGCCCATGTCCGTGATTTTGGACAGTCCCTTGGTGCAGATGACCAACCGCTCCAAACCTGCATCGGGAGCAAGGATATTGGTTCCGGCACCGATCAGCAACGGCTGCACATTTTGCTGCAGACACCAGCGGTACAATGCAACAAACACCTCAACAGAATCGGGAAATGCCATGGGGGCAGGACCGCCGATTTTGAAGGATGTATGGTTGGAAAGGGGTTCGTTCCGACGCAGCTCCAAACAGGGAAACTGGTGGCTCAACATATCAAAAAAGGTCATAAACTCCTCCGGGTGTTCGTTATTAATTTATCTTATCATATCCAGTCCGAAAAGGAAACCGGAAAATGAACTTTCGATAAAAGAAAAACAGCCCTCTTTTGAAAAAGAAGGCTGTTTGAACTTAGAATGCCATAGAGTCTGCCGATGCCTGGAAGAACTTGCTCAGCTGCTCTGTGAATTCCTGGGCAGGGTTGTAGCCCATCTGCTTCTGACGGTTGTTCATGGCTGCCACCTCGAAGATAACCGCCATATTTCGGCCCGGTGTGACCGGCACGGTGATAGAGGGCACTTTCACACCCAAAATCTCCGTATACTGGGACTCCAGACCCAATCGGTCATAGACCTCTCCGTCCTGCCAATGGACAATATTGATGATCAGATCAATGCTGGAATTTTCCTTGATTGCGCCCATACCGAACAGCTTGGCCACATTGATGACACCAATGCCGCGCAGTTCAATATAGTGCCGCAAAATCTCCGGTGCACTGCCAACCAGTTCGGAGGAAGAAATTTTCTTCAGTTCCACCGCATCATCGGCAACCAGACGGTGGCCGCGCTTGACTAGTTCGATGGCAGTTTCACTCTTGCCGATGCCGCTGTCGCCGGTGATGAAGATACCCTGACCGTAAATTTCGACCAGAACACCATGGCGGGTGACCCGGGGTGCAAGGTATGCCTTCAAAGCCGTGATCAGACTGGACACCGTAGAAGAAGTGGTTTCCTGACTGCGAAGGATGGTAATATCGTGCTTTTTCGCCATCTCCAGACATTCCGGCAGCGCTTCCAGACTGCGGGCAATGATCAGACAGGGAATTTTATAGGAAAACAGGTGGTCAAAAATAATGGCTCTCTGTTCACTGCTGAGCTTTCGCAGGTAGGATGTTTCCACATTGCCCAGAACCTGCAGACGCATGGGCTCAAAGTGGTCAAAGAAGCCTGCCAGCTGCAGACCGGGACGGCTGATATCATCCACAGTAATACAGATTTTTTCAAAATCCGTTGCCTTATGCAAAGGAATCAAATTAAATTCTTCCACAAGTTTTGTCAGAGAAACACTATAAATGGGTCCCATTTACCTCACCTCCCGTACATTATAGCCTCTTTTTACCATTTCCGCAACTGCACAAAAATTTTTCGCTTTTTTGTAAACTTTTTCTTGCATTTCTTGCTGAAGTCTGCTATGATGTAGGGGCGTCTTTAGGGCGTACTATGAAAAAATCTTAACGGCAAGGAGGTGCAGCATAGTGGCAAAGTGCGATATCTGCGGCAAGGGCGTGACTTTCGGTATCAAGGTCTCTCACTCTCATAGACGTTCCAATCGTCCTGTGAAGCCCAACGTCAAGCGTGTTAAGGCTATTGTTGACGGTACTCCTCGCCATGTACACGTCTGTACAAGATGCCTTCGTTCCAACAAGGTGGAACGCGCCATCTGATTACCGTATAACAAATAACAGCTTCGGAGTTTTCCGAAGCTGTTTTTGTTTTATTTTGCTTAAAACTCAGATCGTTTTTCCCGGCTCATCAGAGCCCGGATGCTCACAGCAGGATCTTCCCCTTCGTAAAGCACTGCGTAGGCCTGCTGACAGATAGGCATTTCCGCCTTAGCCTTCTGGCTCAGCTGCCACACAGACCCGGCAGCATAATAGCCTTCCACCACTGCGCCTACCTGCTTCATGGCTTCCTCCACCGGAACACCCTGTCCGATGAGGATTCCGGCGCGGCGGTTACGGGAATGCATGGAGGTACAGGTGACGATCATATCGCCCACACCGGCAAGACCTACAATGGTAGATTGCTGCCCGCCCAGAGCCACCACCAGTCCCGATAATTCTGCAAGGCCGCGGGTCACCAGCAGGGCTTTGGCATTGTCGCCCATGCCCAGACCGTCGCTGATACCTGCGCACAGGGCAATGACATTCTTCATGGCGGCGCTCAGTTCCACTCCGACCACATCCGATCCCGTATAGACACGGAAGGAATCGTTCATAAAAGCATTCTGCACTTTTTCTGCTGCTGCAGGATCTTCAGAAGCTGCCACACAGCCTGTGGGAAGGCCTTTGGAAACTTCCTCTGCATGGGAAGGACCGGAAAGAGCCACGGCTGTACAGCCGGTTTCCGCTTTCAGAATCTCCGTCATGCGCATACCGGTATCGGCCTCAATGCCCTTGGTGGCAGAAACCAGCACTACATTGGGCACAAGGTGTTCCCGCACCTGCCGGGCAGTCTGCCGCAATGCAAAAGATGGAGTAGCAAAGACCACCATTTCACATTCCTTAGCACAGGTCAAATCTGCCGTCATTTCCATGGCAGGATGGAGCATTACGCCCTCCAACCGGGGATTACAGCGGGTCTTCGCCATCTGCAAAGCGCGATCTTCGGATCTGTTCCACAAAATAACACGATGTCCGTTTTCACACAGCAGATTTGCCAGAGCCGTACCCCAGGCACCGCTGCCCAACATCATAATATTCATAGGAGCCTCCTATTTTTTACGAAAGGTCAGTTTGGATTCCGTTCCCTTGACCAGACGGGCAATGTTGCTTCTGTGGCGGAAGATCACAAAGGCTGCCGTAGCATCCGCAAGGATGCAGACGGGCCAGTTGCCCCAGTGCAGGACATAAAAACCGATGCCGAAGGCCACCGCTGCCAGCACAGAGCCCAAAGACACATACTTGGTCAGCAGGACTGTGATCACAAACACAGCCAAAATCAGCACAAACACCCGCCAGTCTGCACAGGCAGCCAGCGCAGCACCGCACATGATGCCCTTACCGCCCCGGAAACCGGCTGCGGCAGGATAGCTGTGACCCAGGATCACCGCAACGCCGGCGACCATGGTGGCAAGAAGCCGATATTCCGGCAGATTGATAATGTCCCGGGCGATCAGACAGGCTGCCACACACTTACCCGCATCCAGAAGGATGACCAGCAAGGACTGGAAGCCGCCATAGGTGCGGAAAAAGTTGGTCAGACCGGCATTGCCGCTGCCGTGGCTGCGGACATCATCGTGCATCATCAGTTTGGAGATCACAATGGCACCGTTGAGATTGCCCAGCCAGTAGCCAATGACCACGATCAGAATCCAATAGAAAATCTGCATATTCTATACTCCGTAACTATCAGTCTTCCTTATCGCCCTTCTGACGGATGGTCAGTTTTACAGGCGTACCCATCAGTCCGAACACCGCACGAAGCTGGTTTTCCAGATACCGCTGATAGGAGAAATGGAACAGACGGGCATCGTTGCAGAACACAACAAAGTGAGGGGGTTTTACGCCCACCTGGGTCATGTAGTAGATCTTCAGACGGCGGCCCTTATCACTGGGCGGCTGCACACGGGCGGTGGCATCCTCCAGAATGTTATTGAGCATACCGGTGGTGATTCGCATGGCGCTCATAGCTGCCACTTCGTTGATCAGCTGATAGAGCTTGTCCACTCTCTGACCGGTCAAGGCAGAAATGAACAGCACCGGCGCATAGGACATATAACTCAGATCCCGACGGATCTCATCGGTCATCTTATCCATGGTATTGGTTTCTTTTTCGATCAGATCCCACTTATTCACCACGATGATACAGGCTTTGCCCGCTTCATGGGCAAGGCCGGCGATCTTGGTATCCTGTTCCGTGACGCCCTCGTTGGCATCCACCAGAATCAGGCACACATCTGCCCGGTCAATGGCGGAAATGGAGCGGAGGTTGGAATACTTTTCGATGGCATCGTCCACCTTGGACTTGCGGCGCATACCGGCAGTATCGATGAAGCAGTATTTGCCGTACTGGTTTTCGAAGTTGGAGTCGATGGCATCACGGGTGGTACCTGCCACATTGGACACGATGACCCGCTCCACACCCAAAATCTTATTCAGCAGGCTGGATTTGCCCACATTGGGTTTGCCAATGATGGCGACCTTGATGCGGTCTTCTTCCTCTTCCTCTTCCATGGCTTCTGGGAAATTTTCCACGCAGGCATCCAGCAGATCGCCGGTGCCGTGACCGTGGATGGCGGAAACTTCGATGGGATCGCCCAGACCCAGGGCATAAAACTCATAGAAATCGGCATCTACACTGCCAACCTTGTCGCACTTGTTGACAGCTACGATCACCGGCTTCTTTGCCCGCTTGAGCATGGTAGCCACTTCGTTATCGGCAGCAGTCATGCCAACTTTGACATCTGTGACCATGATGATCACATCGGCAGTGGCAATGGCGATCTCTGCCTGACGGCGCATGAACTGCAGCATTTCGTTTTCCGTGCTGGGTTCGATACCGCCGGTATCCACCAGAGTAAATTCCCGACCGTTCCACTCGCAGGTGCCGTAAAGGCGGTCACGGGTAACACCGGGAGTATCTTCCACGATGGCCATACGGCGGCCGGTCAGTTTATTAAACAACATGGATTTGCCCACATTGGGGCGGCCTACGATGGCGACAATGGGTTTTGCCATGCAGACACCTCCTTGTGATAGTTCTTATCTAATAGATTCTACCCTATATGGAAATAAAATACAAGAATAATTTGACAAAAAGAAAAGAAGAGAGCAGAATGCCCTCTTCTCACTTTCGTATCGCAAATTACTCTGCCTCAACTGCTTTGACCTCACGGCCGTTGTAAGTGCCGCAAGCCTTGCAGGCTCTGTGGGGCAGACGGGGCTCACCGCACTTGGGGCAAGCGACGACACCGGGGATCGCCAGCTTCCAGTGGGAGTTGCGTCTCTTATCTCTTCTTGCCTTGGAAACTTTTCTCTTGGGAACTGCCATTTGGGGTACACCTCCTTGGTTGAAATGCCGCAGGGCATATTGTCTATTTGTTCAGTAACTGCTGAAGCACTGCCAGTCTGTCATCAATCTCCGGCTTACAATCGCAGGGACCGTTGTTCAGATCGGCACCGCATCGGGGGCACAGCCCCTGGCAGTCTTCGCTGCAAAGCAGCTTGCTGTCCATATTCAGGACAACCGCAGTGGTCAGAATGTCATCCAGGTTGGCTTGATTGCCTTCCAGTTCGAAGGTCCAGGGATCGTCATAATCCTCGTTCTCCAGCTTGCTGACCAGCACAGCCTCCAGCGAAATGGAAAAGTCCCGTTCAAAGGGCTTGGCACAGCGGTCACATTCCCCCTTCAGACGCGTCGTGAGTTCGCCTGTTAAGATCAGAACACCGGCTGTATTGCGTACCTGACCGACCGCATGAACAGGGTCGGGCATGGGACGGCTCATACCAAATTCCATCTGGCTCAAATCAAGGCTCGTTTCAAAAGGGATCACACCGCCGGGGCTGTCCATAATTTTAGAAAGTCCTAACAGCATAGTTTCCCCTCCATAGTCGTGCATTTGATATTATATAAGAAGGAACCCCGGATGTCAAATACTTTTTCCACAAAATTCTGTAATTTTTCGCATACTCCTCCAAGGGGCTGACTATTGTCATTTCCTCCCGGATACTATATAATAAACGGCAGATAAAAGCAAGACAAAGGAGTCTGCCATGAAGGAATTTACTGTGGGAAAGAATGATGCCGGTCAGCGGCTGGATCGCTTTGTGTCCAAGACCGTTCCCCTGCTGCCCGCTTCCCTGCTGCAAAAATATATCCGCCTGAAGCGAATCAAGGTCAATGGCAAGGGTTCTGTCCGTGATGCCAGGCTGCAGGCAGGCGATGTGCTGCAAATGTACATCAACGATGAATTCTTCGATACACCCAGAGAAGAGAATGCCTATCTGACCGTTTCCACACCGAAAATTCACATCGTCTACGAGGACGAAAACATCCTGCTGGCTGACAAAAAACCGGGACAGGCTGTCCATCCCCACGACGGTGCGGAATACGGAAAGACCCTGATCGATCACATTCAGGCCTATCTCTATGCCAAGGGTGAATGGAAGCCCCGGCAGGAAAACAGCTTCGCTCCTGCCCTGTGCAACCGTATTGACCGCAATACCGGCGGAATTGTCATTGCCGCCAAAAATGCGGAATCCCTACGGATTCTCAACCAGAAGATCAAAGACCGGGAACTGGACAAGCGGTATCTGTGCATTGTCCACGGTACACCCAAGCCCAGAGAAGGCACTTTGAAGGGCTATTTGTTCAAAGATGCCGTGAAAAACCGGGTCTATGTTTCCGAAAAGAGTCAGCCCGGTGCCAAGACCTGCGCCACCAACTACCGGACTTTGCAGACCAAAGACGGCCTGAGTTTGGTAGAGTGCCAGCTGATCACCGGCCGCACCCACCAGATCCGCGCTCAGATGGCTCACGCCGGACATCCCCTGCTGGGTGACGGCAAATACGGTAAGCTGGACAAGCGGTATGACCGGAAATATCAGGCTTTATACTCCTATAAATTGCTTTTTGATTTCCAAACTGACGGCGGCATTCTCCAGTATCTCCACGGGAGAGAATTTCAGGTGGAAGATGTGGATTTTGTCCGGGAGTATTTTGGGTAAAATATTTAGCGAAATAAATCGTCAAACCATTGACATTCCCGACTGCAACATATATATTGGATGTAATATGCCGAACTGTGTCGTTGGGCATGACCACTAGAGAAATGGGGGAGGATACATGGCAAAAGAGTTGATTCGTTTGACGAATCTGACCATGGCTTTTGACGGGGACAAGATCCTCGACAATATCAACCTTTATATCAACGACCACGAGTTTCTCACATTGCTGGGCCCCAGTGGCTGCGGTAAAACCACCACCCTGCGTATCATTGGCGGTTTTCTGACACCCACCTCCGGCGATGTGTTATTTGACGGCCAGCGCATCAATGATGTGCCGGCCTATAAACGCCAGATCAACACCGTGTTCCAGCGGTACGCCCTGTTCCCCCATCTGGATGTGTATGACAACATCGCATTCGGTCTGCGGATCGCAAAACTACCGGAACTGGAGATCGACCGCCGGGTGGAAGAGATGCTGGACATCGTCAGCCTCCGCGGCTTTGAAAACAGAAAAGTCCACCAGCTTTCCGGCGGTCAGCAGCAGCGTGTTGCCATCGCCAGAGCCTTGGTCAACAAGCCCAAGGTGCTGCTTCTGGACGAACCTCTGGGCGCATTGGATCTTCGTCTGCGGAAGGATATGCAGAACGAACTCAAGCGCATCCAGCAGGAAACCAACATCACCTTTATCTATGTCACCCACGATCAGGAAGAAGCCCTCTCCATGTCCGACACCGTCGTCGTCATGGATAAGGGTCACATCCAGCAGATCGGCCGTCCCGAAGATATTTACAACGAGCCGAAAAATGCGTTTGTGGCGGACTTTATCGGCGAAAGTAACATCCTTGTCGGCATCATGATTGAGGACTACTGCGTGGAGTTCTTCGGTCGGAAGTTCAAGTGTCTGGACAAGGGTTTCGATGCCAGAGAACCGGTTGATGTGGTCATCCGTCCCGAAGACATCGACTTCGTGGAAGCAAAGGATGCCCACCTGTTCGGCACCGTTACCAGCGTGACCTTCAAGGGCATGCAGTATGATATCATCGTGGATTTCAAGGGTTTCAAGTGGCTCATTCAGACCACCGACCATCAGCCTGTGGGCAAGCGGGTCGGCATCCGTCTGAACCCCGAGGATATCCATGTTATGAAAAAGAGCGAGTACTCCGGTCTGTTCGGCGACTACAGTTCCTACAGCGCCGAATATGACGAAATTGCGGAGGATGCGGAAGATGAAGAGTAAGCGGCTGCTGGTGCCCTATGTGGCATGGATGACGGTCTTTACCCTCATCCCTCTGGGTGTAGTGGTTTACTATGCCTTCACCGACTCCATCACCGGTCAGTTCACCTTGATGAACCTCAGTTCTCTGGGCAATTACCTGCCCATTTTCCTGCGGTCCATCTTTCTGGCGCTGGCTTCTGCCGTAATTTGTCTGGTCCTCGGCTACCCTGTGGCTTATACCATCGCCCAAGCAAAGCCCAGCAATCAGCGGTTACTTTCCATGCTGATCATGCTGCCCATGTGTATGAGCTTTCTGCTGCGTACCCTTGCATGGGTCGCCATGCTGGAAGACACCGGCATCATCAACTCTCTGGTAACTGCTATCGGTCTGAAGCCCCTGCCCCTCATCCGCAACAACGGTGCTGTCATTCTGGGTATGGTCTACAACTACCTGCCCTATATGATCACTCCCTTGTACACGGTCATGATGAAAATCGATCACCGGCTGGTGGAGGCTGCCCAGGATCTGGGCTGTGACCACGGTCAGGTCTTTACAAGAGTGACCCTTCCCCTGTCCGTGCCCGGTATCATTTCCGGTATCACCATGGTGTTCGTCCCTGCCGTTTCCACCTTCTATATCTCTCAGAAGCTGGGCAGCACCGGTACCACCATGATCGGTGATGTCATCGAAAGCCAGTTCAAAACTGCATACAACCCCAATCTGGGTGCGGCATTGAGCCTTGTTATGATGATTATGATCTTCGTCTGCATCGGCTTTATGAACCGCTTTACCGACGAGGAAGAGGAAGGGGTGATGACACCGTGAGAAAGTTCAACCGTGTGTTCACCGTTCTGGTGTTTCTCTTCCTGTATATCCCTATGATCGTTCTGGCGGTAGCCTCCTTCAACACCGGCAAGGATATCGCCGTGTTTGAAGGTTTTACCTTCCGTCAGTACGGAGAGCTGTTCAAAGACAAAGCCTTACTGTCCCTGCTGGGCAATTCCATTGTCATTGCGGTCATTTCCAGTCTGGTTGCCACCATTCTGGGCACAGCTGCTGCTGTTGGTCTGCACAATGCCAAAGGCCGGCTGCGCAATGCCGTTATGATGCTGACCAATATCCCCATGACCAATCCGGATATTGTCACCGGTGTTTCTCTGGCACTGCTGTTTGCCTTTGCCGGTACCATTCTGAAGCAGCGGGATATTCTGGGCTTCGGCACATTGCTGATCGCCCACATCACATTCAATCTTCCCTATGTGATTCTGTCCGTCCTGCCCAAGCTGGCGCAGATGGACCCAGATCTGGAGGATGCGGCATTGGATCTGGGCTGCACCCCCGTGAAGGCCTTTTTCAAGGTCATTATTCACGACATTATGCCCGGTGTGATCTCCGGCTTTATGATGGCTTTCACCATGAGTCTGGACGATTTCGTCATCAGCTATTTCGTCACCGGTTCCAGCTTCATTACCCTGCCGGTGGAGATCTACAACTACACCAAAAAGCCCATCCACCCCAAGATTTACGCTCTGTTCACTCTGATGTTCCTTGCCATTCTGGTCATCATGGTGGTCATGAACCTGCTGCAGGCCAGAGATGACGGCCGCAAGATCAGAAAGCGGGGTGCCAGAGCATGAAAAAGCTTCTGATTTTACTCCTGACCTTGGCGCTGCTCCTGCCCTGCCTCTGCGTTCCTGCCGCTGCAGCAGCCAATGAGATCACCGTCTACAACTGGGGCCAGAACATCGCCGACGGCTCCGACGGGTATATCGATGTCATTGCGGAATTTGAAGCCGCAACCGGCATTAAGGTCAACTATCTGACCTACGAAAGCAACGAAAGCATGTACACCAAGCTGAAAACCGGCGGCTCCAGCTACGATGTCATCATTCCCTCCGACTATATGATCGGACGGCTTATCAACGAGGACATGCTGGAAGAGCTGAATTTTGACAACATCCCTAACTATCAGCTGGTGGATGAACATTGCAAAAATCAGCCCTACGATCCGGAAAACCGTTACTCTGTGCCCTACACCTTGGGCACCGTCGGTCTGATCTACAACACCAAGTTTGTTGACCCGGACGATGTGGGCAGTTGGGATCTGCTCTGGAACAGCAAATATGCCGGCAAGATTCTCATGTTCAACAACTGCCGCGATGCTTTTGCCATTGCAGAAGCCATGCTGGGCTACAGTCTGAACACAGAAGATCAGACGGAGCTGCGTAACTGCGCCGAACTGCTGACTCAGCAGAAACCTTTGGTGCAGGAATATGTCATGGATCAGATCTATGCCAAGATGACCCGCGAAGAGGCATGGATCGCCCCCTACTATGCAGGTGATTTCCTGTATATGGTGGAAGAAAATCCGGATCTGGCTTTCTACTATCCGGAAGAAGGTTTCAACTCCTTTATTGACGCTGCCTGTATTCCCAAGGGCTGCACCAACAAGGAAGGTGCCGAAGCTTTCATCAACTTCCTCTGCGAGCCGGAAATCTGCGGCGGCAATATGGACTATATCTGCTACACCGCGCCCATCTCTGCTGCCAAGGAATTCATGGATCCGGAACTGGCTGCCAGCGAAGTGGCATACCCCTCTGCGGAAATCCTCGCCAACAGCGAAAGCTTTAAGGCGCTTTCCACAGAAGCCACCCAGTTTATGGATAGCCTGTGGCTTTCCGTCAAGACCTCCGGCAATGAGATCACCGGTTATCTGATTGCAGCAGCCATTCTGGTGGCCTGTGCGATTTTCCTCACCACATTCGTCAAGCTGCGCCGCCGTCGCCGTCTGGCCCGCCGGGGTATCAGCCGAAGAATGACAGAAGAATAAGAAAAACCGTCCTTTCGGACGGTTTTTCTTATTCTTCCAGCAGCAAAATTGCATCGGCAGGAAGATGTATTTCAATCTCTTCTCTGCGAAGCTGCTGCCATTTTTCCTTGTCCAATTCCCATGCCAGAGGTACAGTCCCTTTTCCTGTTACCGGCGCAAGCAGCACGGTGACGGAGAAGGGATTTTCCAGTTCCTCCACCACACGGCAGCGGACGGAGTTTTCCCCAGAACCGCATTGGATATGATGCATTCGGATGCCCACATAAGGTGTTTGACTGTCAGGAACTTTCAAGGTCATTCCCCAATCTGTGGCAAAAATGGTTTCTTTGTTAACCCGCTCTGCCCGGGAGATATTCTTACATCCCGTCAGCAGCGCACCGGCCTTGGTCTTTGGATGGGCAAAAACAATATGCTTCTCCCCTGCTGTTTGGATCTGTCCATTCTCCATAACAGCAATGGAATCTGCCAGTCGGTAGGCCTCATCCCGGTCATGAGATACCAGCAAAACCGTCTTTCCAAAATCCTTTGCCGTTTGGAGCAGATCCTGCTGCAGACGGAACCGCAGATGACTGTCCAGGGCGGAAAAGGGCTCGTCCAACAGAAGAATATTGGGACCAGATACCAGAATTCTCACCAAT
>JAZNFJ010000059.1:0-7935 GCA_045589035.1 Candidatus Avilachnospira sp.
TTTTTCATGCGAAAATCGGTGAAATATACCTTTGCCTGTTTCATAGTCTTGCCTCCCTAAAATTTTTCTTTAGTGTAACATATTACGTGCCATGTGTCAAAAAAAGTTATGGATATTCCCTCTTGAGTTTGCTATAATAGGCTTGTACTATGGATGAGTATGGGTTAGAAAGGGGTCGGATATGGAATTTACCGGTTTTTTGGGTAATACCCAGCTGAAACAGCGACTTTCCGCCTCCTTTGCCGCCGGAAAAAGTTCCCATTGTTATCTGCTCTGCGGGCCGGTGGGCTCCGGCAAGCACACCCTTGCCAGATTGCTGACGGCTGCGCTGCAGTGTACCCAGAGCAACAAGCCCTGTATGACCTGCCGGGATTGCCGGAAGGTCTTGTCCGGCAGCCACCCCGATGTGATCACCATAGACGATCCGGAAAAGAAAAGCGTTTCCGTAGAACTGATCCGCCAGCTGCAGGCGGATGCATACATCCGTCCCAATGAAGCCGAGCGAAAAGTCTATCTGATCCCCAGAGCCATGGACATGACCGATGCGGCACAAAATGCCCTGCTGAAGCTGATGGAAGAACCGCCTGCCTATGCGGTGTTTCTGCTGCTGACGGACAATGCCGAGAAGCTTCTGCCCACGGTTCGCAGCCGCTGTGCGGAACTGCGGTTGGAGCCGGTACCGGCAGAGATGGCAATGTTCTGGCTGGAGAGCCGTTTCCCCCAGCAGACAAGGGAAAACCGCATGGCAGCTTACCGCAGATCCGGCGGCTATCTGGGTCAGGCGGCAGATCTGCTGGAAAATGAGGTCTATGCCCCTCAGACGGCGGAATTTGCGGTGGCTTTTGCAAAGAAAGATGCCATGGCATTGACTTTGGTCATCAGTTCTATGGAAAAACAGCCCCGTGCCAAAGTGCAGGAACTGCTGGAGCAATGGCGGCAGCTTTTGACCGATGCCCTGCTGGTCAGAGCCGGTGTGGCAGCCACGTCGGAGGCAGCAGCCATCGGACGCAGCCGAACGGGAACAGACATCAGCGATGCCCTGCGGAGTCTGCAGAGAGCCTTGGATTTGAGTGCCGCTAATGTGGGCACCGGGCATATCTGCGGCTGGCTGCTGGTGCAGCTTCGCTAAGAAACATACATGGATTTCAGATCCAAAAGGAGAACCACAATGACAGATCATATCCTTCCTTCCGAAGAAATGGAAGTTATCGAACAGCCCGCGGTAGAGGAAACTGCCGCCCAGCTGCCGGAAACCGTTACGGTTGTGGACATTCAGTTCCGTTCCGGCAACAAAGTCTATTATTTTGATCCCGGTGATCTGCAGCTGAAGGCCGGCGACCATGTAATCATGGAAACTGCCCGCGGCAACGAGTTCGGTTACTGTGCCGGTGGCAATCACACCGTTTCCAGCCGGGAAATCGTCCCGCCTCTGCGGAAAATTCTCCGCATTGCCACGGAAAAGGACGAAAAAATCAACGAAGAAAACATCAAGAAGGAAAAGCGCGCCTTTGAGATCTGCCAGCAGAAGATTCAGGAGCACGGTCTGGATATGCAGCTGGTGTCTGCCGAGTGCGCTTTTGATGAGAGTAAGATCATCTTCTTCTTTACTGCCGATGGCCGTGTGGACTTCCGGGAACTGGTCAAAAACCTGGCATCCGTCTTCCGCACCCGCATTGAATTGCGGCAGATCGGTGTCCGCGACAAAGCCAAGATGGTCGGCGGTCTGGGTATCTGCGGCAGACCCTTCTGCTGCAAGGAATTCCTGGATGATTTCCAGCCGGTTTCCATCAAAATGGCAAAAACCCAGAACCTCAGCCTGAACCCCACCAAGATCTCCGGCACCTGCGGCAGACTGATGTGCTGCCTGAAGTATGAGCAGGAGGCCTACGAGGATCTGCTGAAGACCAGCCCCAAGAACGAATCCTTCGTGGATACGGTGGATGGCAGAGGCACGGTGGTGGATGTGAATCTGCTGCGGCAGACCGTCCGTGTCCGTATGGAAGATCACCCCGAAACGGTTGGCTGCTATAAGAATTGTGACATCTGCGTGCTGCGAAACGGAAAGGCAAAGAAGAATGATCCTCCCATCCCCAAGGATGTGGCACCCATTTCTTCCAAGCCCAAGCCCACCAAGAAATTTGTCGAACTGTCCGATGAGCCCATGCCCGAAGTGATCATCAGCGGAGAAGCAGTACCTGCCGTGAAGCAGGAGCGCACCCACGAGGAGGAAAAGCCCCGGAAGACCGAAGGCGGCGGCAAGCCGCAGCACCGCCGGAAGAAAAAGCCTGCCGGACAGAACCATGCACCCAAGGCAGAAGGCCAGGAAAAGCCCAAGGTCGAGAAACCCCAGGGTCAGCAGCCTAAGGCAGAGGGCGCACCCAAGCCCAAGTCCAATCACCATCGCTATCGCCGCCGCAGACCCGGCGGACAGAAGCCTCAGGGTGGACAGAAAGCTGAATAATGCAATAAAAAGGCTCGAAATCCTTGGATTTCGAGCCTTTCTTTTATTTCAGCGCGTTTTTGATTACATTGATTTTTTCGTCCAAATCTTCCTTAGACCAATCGGGATTGACCATGAAATAAACCACCTTGGAAAGACGGTCCAGGGTCGCAGGACACATATCCTCCCGGTAATCGGGGACGATGGCCTTGTTTGCCTCCATTTTGAAGGGGTCCATCAGCGGATGGAAGGCACCGCGCTTTTCCATAATGGGCGTCCAGTGCTTGTACACATGCTTACCGGTGTCAATGGGCAGGGTGCCATCGATACCTTCTGCGGTTGCAAAGGCACGGGCGGCTTCTTCCGTTTCAAAACGGAAGGCCAATGTGGTGCCGCAGTCGCCGTCAATGTCATTGGAGGGGATAAACTGTGCAGCATCCTTCAGAGCATCCATCAGATACTTTTTGTTTGCTCTCAGGTCCTTCAGAATGCCGTCCAGACGGTCCAACTGCACATTCATCACGGCGGCACAAAGCTCGTTAGATCGGAATTCGCTGCCGCAGAAGACAGGGGTATCGAAAGCATCCATCTGATTGCCGAAATAGGCAATGGCGCTGCTGTCCTGATAGATCAAGGCTCTCTCAAAAAGTGCTTTGCGGTTGGTGAGGAAGGCGCCGCCTTCACCGCTGCTGACGATTTTAAAGAAATTGAAGCTTAGGGCACCGGTATCACCGATGAAGCCAAGGCGCTTGCCGTGATAACTGCCGCCGTCTGCCTGACAGGCATCTTCTACAACGAAAAGGTGGTATTTTTTTGCCAATGCCATGATGGCATCCATGTTGCAGGGGAAGCCCTGAATATGGACAGGGATGATGGCTTTGGTGTGCTTTGTGATCTTCTTTTCGGTGTCCTTGGGGCAAAGGGTGAGGGTGTCGTCCACTTCTGCGATCACAGGGATGGCACCTGCTGCCACAACAGCCATTGCCGTTGCGATGTAGGTATAGGCAGGAACGATGACCTCATCCCCCGGGCCGATGCCAAGGGCGACCAGAGAAGCCGTGAGGGCAGCATGTCCGCTGCTCAAAAAGATGGGATATTCCACGCCGAAAATGGCTCTCAGTTTATTTTCGACCTGTTCGGTTTCTTTCAGACCGTCGTTGATTTTAAAAAGACTGCCTGTTTCAATTGCCTTGGTCAGCTCCGCAATTTCTTCTTTGCCAATTCTATACATTGTCCATTCTCCTTATATTTTCGATGGTGGCCATGATCAAGGACAGGTCTGCGTTTTCTACATAGGATTGTATGTGGCCGTAGGTGTGCATATCCACTTCATAGCCGCCGCGGCAGATGGCATCTTCAGTGACGAAGTAGCCTTCATTGCCGTTGGTAATGGCAAGATCCAGTACCGTTTTGTCTGCAAAATAACCGTCCACGCGCATGGCAATTTCGGAAAACAACTCAAAGGGATAAGAGGTGAACACGAAGTTGCCCAATTGCAGCAGGGTCTGGCGGAAAGTGAAATGGGTATCCTCCGGGGCGTTGGCCTCGTGGTCCGCAATGGCACATTCCAGATGGTGGCAGATCAGCCCCTCCCGGTTCACTGTTTCACCCTTGTAGCGCTCCAGAATTTTTTCTGCCGTGGCTTTTTCGATGCGCGGCTTCAGGGGAATGCGCACCTCAAAGGATTTTACGGAAAGCGAAGTGCTTTTCACTGCTTCGGCCTGCTCATAAATCCGCAGAGCATCGGCGGCGGCCTGCCGGCCCAGTTCGTGGACATAGGTCAGATCGCCGGTGGTTTTTCCGTTGGTAAGACGGGGACCCACATCACCCTCCGCACCGCAGAAGAAGGCGGCGATGCCGCCGGTGGCGGCTTCCAGCCCATCGGTCATAATGCCAGACCAGTCTCGGGTGATTTCGGTGTTCATGCCTGCGGCAGTTCCGTGGCATCCGTAGTGGATCAGATTGGCGACGGTGCTGCCGTCTTCGGTTTTGAAGGAAAACACCGTCATATTGGGGTTAAAGGGACCCCAGGGGTTTTGACCCAGAATGACCTCATTGCTGTTATGGGGCAGCTGGCGGCGGTTGATTCCCACCAGACTTTCGCCCCTTGCGGCAAACATGTTTACCCTTGCGGTGTTGTTGACTGCTTGCTCGGCAGCGGAGAGAATGGCAGGAATGAAAATCTCGCTGCAATAGGTTCTGTCAATATTGCCCCATCCGAACATACCGGAGGTGTTGGGTCCGGAATGGGTGTGGGTGGCGCACAAGAGAATGCTTTCCTGCGGAATTCCGGTTTTTTCGCTGACAGCAGCTAAGATTTCCTGCGCAAGCTCCGTCTGAATCAAGCAGACAGTGGCGCTGAGCATCATGGCTTTTTGCTGCCCCTGCGCAAAGTAAAATGCGGTTACGGTCAGATCGTCTTCCAGTGTTGTGGATCGGACGTCCGGACGGTAGCCGAACAGCTGTCCGCCAATTTCCGGCGTGATGATTTTACGGGCAGCGCCCAAATACAACTCGTCCATGGATCGTTCCTCTCAAAATACCTTCAGATAGTCAAAACTCTGCTTCAGGCTCTCAATGGGGTCGCCGTCACATTCATCCTGCTCCACCACAAAGTGGGTGATGCCGCAATCCAATGCCAGAGGGATGATCCCTTCAAAATAGAGATTGCCGTTGCCAATTTCGGCAAAGGTGGGACCGTCTTTGGTGTGTTTCAGATCCTTCAGATGCAGCATGTGTACTCTGCCCCGCAGGCGTTCCAGCATGTGGCGGACATCACAGCCGCTTCGGTGCAGCCAGTGGGTATCGGGCATAAAGTCTACCAAGGTGGGTTCAAAACCCTCAATGTAATGATCCATGATGGTCTTTCCATCGGGCATTTTGATGAATTCATCGGCATGGTTGTGGTAAGAGAAGGTGCGGCCGTGGGCTCTGATTTTCTCTGCCACGGCATTGACCCGTTGAATGTAGGATGCTACATCTTTTTCCTCAGTGAGAAAACCGCTGATTGCCAAATCCGGGATATCATAATCGCCACAGATTTGAAGGTAGGCATCCAGCTCCTGCTCGTAGTTTTCCAGTTCTGCCAGAATGCCGGAAATATGGAGCCCCTCTGCGTTTGCTGCTTTGGCAAGGGCTTCTGCAAGGCCTGCATCGCCAAAGAGCTGGACGGAAGTATAGCCGATTTCCTTGATTTTGGAAAGCGCGTCTTGCATATGGCTGGGGGTGTCAAAATAATTTCGCACGGTGTAGAGCTGTGCGCCTAAATTGTTCATAAGAAACCCTCCTTTATAATTTGATTATAGATTTTGAACAAGCAAAAAGAAAGGGCAGAATGTGCAATAAAATTCGCAAAAATTCTTCGGCGGTTGTGCAAGTAAAACCTTTGTGTTATACTGTTTTTGGGGAGTTGATCAAAATGCTTTACCAAAAATTATTGGCTGGGACAGATCCGTATTTCGCCAACCTTTCGCCGGGCTGCTTCTTTGAACTGCACTGCCACCCGGAAATCGAACTGAGTTTCTGCGTGAAAGGCTCTTATGCAATCATAGCGGATGAAAAGGAATATATATTGCAGGAAGGCGATCTTGCCATCGTGAAACCCATGGTTGCCCATGAACTGAAACGGCAGTTTTCTGCCGACAGCCTGCGTCTGACTGTGGAAATCGGACCGGCTTTTCTGGGCGATCAGTTTGCAGCATTTGTTTCCATGAACCGGGATAACAGCATTTTACGGCTGAAACCATCCGGTCACGAAGAGCTTTTGGAATTGCTCCATGAAACGGCGGAACTGATCCAGGAAAAAGCACCTTTTTCCGATCTGCTGGTGAAAGGAAATATCTATAAGATCACCGCAGTTTTATTAAAAATGTTTGCAGAAAACAGATCCATGGAGCTGGCTATGAAAACGGATGTTGAAAAAATCGGCATGGCGATCAATCTGATTTATAATAATTATTATAAACCCATCACTTTGGATGAAGTCAGCGCCCTTTGCGGCTATTCCAAAAGCAATTTCTGCAAGCTGGTGAAAATGATCACCGGAGAAAGTTTTCATGTTTTGCTCAACCGCCATCGGATCGATGTGGCCTGTCTTCAGCTGGCGGAAACGGAGGCATCCATTGAGGAGATCGCCTTGCGTGTTGGTTTTGCCGACAGTAAGAGCTTTTGCCGCGTGTTTAAGAAAATCACAGGACAAAGTGCAGGACAATTCAGAAATCATATAAAAAGAACCAGGGATGGGGAGCATCCGGCGTTTGGTGTTTATGGGAATTAGTACATACCGCCGCCCATACCGCCGGCAGCAGCTGCCATGGCAGCGTCAGCAGCAGGATCGGGCTTGTCGGCCACCAGAGATTCGGTGGTCAGCACGCAGGAAGCGATGGAAGCGGCATTTTCCAGAGCGGAACGGGTCACCTTGGTGGGATCCACAATGCCGGTGGCGATCATGTCCACATAGGTTTCGGTGTAGGCGTTGTAGCCGTAGCCGATCTTCTTGCTGGAACGGATCTTTTCATAGACGATGGAGCCGTCTACACCGGCATTCTCAGCGATCTGGCGGATGGGAGCCTGCAGAGCGGCAGCCACAATCTGTGCACCGGTCTTCTCGTCGCCGGTCAGCTTGGCAACCAGCTTCTCCACAGCGGGAATGGCATTGACGAATGCAGTGCCGCCGCCGGCCACGATGCCTTCTTCCACAGCAGCGCGGGTAGCATTCAGAGCATCTTCCACGCGGAGTTTCTGCTCCTTCATGGCCACTTCGGTCTGTGCGCCGACCTTGATGACGGCAACGCCACCGGACAGCTTCGCCAGACGCTCCTGCAGTTTTTCCTTGTCGTACTCGGAGTTGGTGACAGCCAGAGTGGCCTTGATCTCCTGGATACGGCCCTGGATGGCATTGGGATCGCCGCAGCCGTCCACGATGACGGTGTTGTCCTTGCTGACCTTGATCTGACGGGCATGACCCAGATCGGACAGCTGCACATCCTGCAGCTCCATGTTCAGTTCGCTGGAGATGACAGTACCACCGGTGAGAATGGCGATGTCCTTCAGCATTTCCTTGCGGCGGTCGCCGAAGCCGGGAGCCTTGACGCAGACGCAGGTGAAGTTGCCGCGCAGACGGTTGACCAGCAGGGTGGACAGGGCGTCGCCTTCCACATCTTCAGCGATGATGAAGGGCTTCTTGCCGGCCTTGATCAGCTGCTCCAGAATGGGCAGGATTTCCTGGATGGAGGAAATCTTCTTGTCGGTGATCAGAATATAGGGATCTTCGATGACAGCTTCCATCTTCTCGGTGTCGGTGACCATGTAGGGAGAGATGTAGCCGCGGTCAAACTGCATACCTTCGACCACTTCCAGAGAGGTCTCGGCAGTCTTGGATTCTTCGATGGTGATTACGCCGTTGGCGGTGACCTTTTCCATGGCCTCTGCGATCAGAGCGCCCACGGACTCGTCGCCGGAGGAGACGGTGCCGACACGGGCGATGGCAGCGGAAT
>JAZNFJ010000060.1:0-2200 GCA_045589035.1 Candidatus Avilachnospira sp.
TTTGATAATGTATATAAGCATATTCATTTCATTCCGCTGAATGAGTTTGGTATCAAGCAACTGCGGACGCTACTTATCGAGGATTGGCATCAAGCCCATCTCGATATTCTCTACGATGAAGAGGAGCAGCAGGGACATTTCTTCCGTTATGAGTTCGATGCGGTGATTGATGGGGTTGGTCAGATATCTTTTATAGATGGCGACCTGTGTAAGCTGATTCGGGTGAGAGATGCTATGAGAACCAATCCCAGACTCAAATACACGATCGTCTGCTACCCCGAGCAGGTGAGTATGATTCAGGAATACTTCGTTGAATTTCGCGGCACCGGCCGTCTGAGTATCAGTACTGTGAAAATCGATGAAGTGCTCAACATTCTTATGGAAGAGTAGCTCTCCCATACCCATTTTGAAAATGCTTTACAACAGAATAATCCACCCGATCTGAAGCGGCAAACCGATTTTTGGTTTGTCGCTTTTTTTATTGGCCTGAAACAAGACCAATTGGATACGGGAGATTAGATAGCCCCTGCAGGCAGGATATCACACAATGGAAGGAGGTGAGAGTGATGCCGAAGCTATCCAAGAAGGAACGGATTATCTGGGAGTTCTTTATTCACCCGGAGACCGGCAAGAGGAGCTACAACGAGCGTTGCGTGCGTTGTGTTCTTACTTGCAAACAGAGTTTCCGTTCGATCGTGGTAGAGTGTCAGCGCTATATATCGCGGAACTCCAAGGTGGCAAAACAGGACGATTTGTCCTCTGTGGCCACGATAAAGAGGCGGTAATACCGGAGGCTGTCTCTTACTAAAAAAGAGCCTCACAACCGAAGAAAACGCAAAAATCCCTACCATAAAACACTATTTCTAAAGGAGTACTAGTTATGAAAGAACAAACCAATTTTCCCAACATCCCCCGTTGCCTGAATGCCGATGATATTCAGGCTATCATGAAGCTGTCCCGCGCAGGCGTTTACACCCTGATGCACCGTGAGGACTTTCCCACCATTCGCATCGGCAAGCGGATGCTTGTCCCCGAGGACAAGTTTGTCCAGTGGCTGCATGAGCAGACAGAACGGGGTGGTGAGTTCTAAATGGATCAGGAACAATTGGTCGACCTGTCCTTTCAAGTAAGGGATCGACTAATCGATTATCTCAAGGCGGCCAAACTGAATTTGGATGACGCTGATCCGCCAAGCATCCGCATTACCTGTCCCTGCTGCAGCCGCATAGCCGTTGTGCAGGAAGTTCTTCCCAAATCACCGATGCCAATATGGGAATGCTTAACCTGCAAAGCAAAAGGCAATACCATCGATTACGTCAAGAACTATTATGGTATGACTGAGAAAAAAGCAATCATGGAGATTTGCCGTAAGCTGGGTATCCGTATTACACATCTGGAGACAATTACTGCAGCCAGTTTAATGGACATGCAGTTCGATCCCCAGTACGAGCTGATTGTGGGCATGCTGGCGCCGGGATTGTACATCCTTGCCGGCGCATCCAACATCGGCAAGTCCTGGCTGGTGCTGCAAATTGCCCACTGTGTGAGTATGGGAATCGCTCTGTGGGGTCGCAAGACCCAGCAGAGCGAGGTCCTGTATCTTGCTCTGGAGGACACGGAGCGAAGACTCCAGAGT
Organism: Candidatus Avilachnospira sp.; assembly: GCA_045589035.1. GTDB lineage: Bacteria > Bacillota > Clostridia > Oscillospirales > Oscillospiraceae > Avoscillospira. Next base: position 1,637 of record JAZNFJ010000060.1, read on the forward strand.
CGGCTGATGCGGATCTGCGGGGGTGAGACTGGCGCTATCGTCTTTGCAACAGATGCAGAGAAGCTTAGTCAAGGTTTTGAAGAACAGGTAAGCAATTTCCTGAATAATCATCCTGAGGCAAAGCTGGTGATTGTGGATACGCTGATCAAGGTTCGGGAAATGAACTCCAAAGGCAGTGCCTACGCCGATGACTACGCCACCATGACAGCGTTCAAGCGGATCGCAGACCGGTATGGGATCACGATGCTGATCGTGCACCATACCCGAAAGCAGGAAGCCAGCGACATTATGGATATGATCTCTGGTACAACCGGAATCATGGGCTGCGCTGACGGGGCGATGGTGCTGGAGCGACCTATGCGTCGTGTTCCCAGGGGCAGCATTTCTATGACCGGACGCGACTTCCAGGACGCAAAAATCAGTCTGACACAAAACCCCGAGACTATGTGCTGGGAGTTCGCTGGCTACACGGATGAGCTACCGGAGGAACAGTTGGATCCGGTTTTATCGGCCGTCGCGATGCTGGTGGGGCAGCAGAATCCGTGGGTAGGCACAGCCGAGGAA
>JAZNFJ010000061.1:0-10005 GCA_045589035.1 Candidatus Avilachnospira sp.
CAAGGTGGAGATGACCGTGGTCAAGGTTAAGGCCTGCGAGAAGGTCAAGAAGTCCAACAAGCTGCTGAAGTTCCAGCTGGATGATGGCACCGGCACCGATCGTCAGATCCTGTCCGGCATCGCCCAGTATTATGAGCCCGAACAGCTCATCGGCAAAACTCTGGTGGCTGTCACCAACCTGCCTCCCAGAAAGATGATGGGTCAGGAGAGCTGCGGCATGCTGCTGAGCGCCGAGCGCGGCGAAAAGCTGAACCTGCTAATGCTGGATGACAGCATCCCCGCCGGTTCCAGACTGGTGTAAGAAAACTAAAATATGCCTCCCTCATCAGAGGGAGGCTTTTTGCATTTCATTGTTAGCCTTGGATATCACTGGCGGCTGGTTTTGTCTCCGACGGCTCATTCTTTTGTCTTGTCACAAAAGAATGAGGAGAAAAAGACACATGGGGGGAGAGCGTTGTCCGGATTTTGTGATCGTTTCTGCTTATATGATCGTTCTGTTTTCCATCACAAAATAGCCACTCTCCCCCCACGGCCCCCCTCCCGGCTTCTTGTCGTTCCCCTGGGCTGTTGTCGATATCCTCATTTTGCATTTTGCATTCATTTTGCATTTTTGTTTAATCCTTCCAAATGTGGGACATACTCCCTTTGGAGGTGCATAATATGCAAAACAACAATCACAACCAATCCAAAAAGAAGGGCTATTACATCCTTCTGGGTCTGTGTCTGATCGCTGTGGGTGTTTCCGCATGGTATTTCCTCGGCAATGCCGCAAAGGAAGCCCAGCAGGTACAGCCGGTGCTGTCCATCCCCGTGGAGGAGGTCAAGCCGGAACAGGAGCAGCCCAAGGACAAGCCCACCGCTTCTACAGAAGAAGAACAGCAGCAGCCTGAGCAGTCTGAGCCGCAGGAGCAGTCCAAGCCTGAAGCCAGAGAAACGGTCCTGCCTGTCAGCGGCGATGTGGTCAACGACTATGCCATGGACAAGCTGACCTACAATTCCACCACCAAGGACTGGCGGGTCCACGACGGTGTGGATCTGGCAGCAGAACCGGGCACCCCTGTGAAGGCCGCCAAGGCCGGTACGGTTTCCGACATCTATGAAGATGACTACTACGGTGTGACGGTTTCCATCGCCCATGCAGACGGCTATGTCAGCTGCTACTCCAATCTGGATACCGCTGTTCTGACGGAAATCGGCAAGACCGTTGCCGCCGGTGACACCATCGGTTCCGTGGGCACCACGGCTTTGATGGAAAGCGGGCAGGAATCTCACCTGCACTTTGCCGTCACCTGCAACGGCGCATCCGTCGACCCGGCAGGATTTCTGTACTAAAAAGAAACACTAAAGGACCCCTCTGACGAGGGGGCTCCGCGAAGCGGTGGGGGAGAGATATGCTGATCTCTCCCTCCGTCATTTGCTGTGCAAATGCCACCTCCCTCATCAGAGGGAGGCTTTCAGGTACAATCTTTTTCAAAAAAGTTCTTGACAACCGGAATTTTTCTGCTATAATATGTCATGCATCAAATCGATGCGGGTGTAGCTCATCCGGTAGAGCGCCACCTTGCCAAGGTGGAGGTAGCGAGTTCGAGCCTCGTCACCCGCTCCAGAAAAAAGCACTTGCGAAAGCAAGTGCTTTTTTGTTTTGCTTATTTTTCCATTGTGTGATATGCTGTTCCTATTAAGGACGAGAGAGGACAAACCACATGGAGAACATCCCCGTCAGCTACGAAAATGTCAAACCCTACGATACCACCAAGCCCCCCATCCGACAGCCGTGGATCTTCACCTTTATTTTAGGGGTCGGCTCCCGGATCATGATGCTGGGCAAGAAATACAAGCTGGAAAAGGTCAATATGGAGGGTCTGAAGCCCCCGTACATCCTCCTTTGCAGCCACAACTACTTTGTGGACTTCTATTTCCAGTTCATGGGCACCTTCCCCCACCGGGTCAACACCATCGCCACCATCGACGGCTACTACCGCCGCCCCTTCCTCATGGAGTGGCTGGGCTGTATGTGCAAGCGGAAGTTCACCACCGATCCCTCTCTGGTGCGATCCATTCGCAAGGTCCTGCGAAAATACGGTGACATTCTCTGTATGTACCCGGAGGCCCGCTACTCCCCCGTAGGTACCACCGCCATTCTACCCGACTCCCTTGCCAAGCTGGTGAAGCTGAACAAAGTCCCCGTGGTGGCCATGATTCACCACGGCAACCATCTCCACACCCCCTTCTGGAACTACCGCAAGCCCAGAAAAGTACCCCTTCACACCACCATGACCCAAGTGCTGACGGCAGAAGAGGTAGAAGAAAAATCCGTGGCGGAAATCGGGGAAATTCTGGCAAAGGCCATGGAATACGACGAATACCGCTGGCAGAAGGAGCAGAACATCCGCATCACCGAGCCTTTCCGCGCCGAAGGGCTGCACAAAGTTCTCTACCAGTGCCCCCACTGCATGGCAGAAAGCCAGATGACAAGCGAGGGCATTCACCTGCGCTGCGAAGCCTGCGGCAAGGAATGGGAAATGGACGAACTGGGCCAGCTCCATGCCAAAGAGGGCGAAACGGAGTTTTCCCACATCCCCCATTGGTTTGAATGGCAGCGGCAGCAGGTGCGCAAACAGCTGGAGGAAGGCACTTACTCCTTTGAGGACGAAGTGGAAGTCTACTCACTGGCAGACCCGTGGAAGTTCCGCAAACTTGGTATGGCAAAACTGACCCATGATACGGAAGAAGGTCTGATTTTGCAGGGAAACTACAACAGCAAGGACTATCAGATCGTCCGCCCGCCCCTTGGCATGTACGGATTGCACATTGAATATGACTACTGCTATCTCCGCCCCGAGGACTGCGTGGATATTTCCACCGATGACGACAGTTTCTACTGCTACCCCACCAAGCAGAATGTGGTGACCAAGCTGAGTTTTGCTGTGGAAGAACTGTATAAAATGAAAAAAGAAAAATAAAAGGCCCCCTCTCCTCCGGCCTAAGAGCCGCCCTACGGGCGGTTGGCCTATGTACGCCCGCCTGCGGGCGGGTGTGACGAGGGGGCTCCGCGAAGCGGTGGGGGAGAGATATTTTCCCTTCTCTCCCTCCGTCAAAACCTGCGGTTTTGCCACCTCCCTCATCAGAGGGAGGCATTTTTATCTTTTACTGCACTTTTCCGCCGCAGGTGGAACAGGGCTTGAAGCCCTGACTTTCCGCCAGCTTGCGGCTGTATGCCCAGAAATCCTTTTTATTGAACCGTTCGCAGTCGTAAGTATGGTAGAGATACGAGCCATCGTTATTGGCAAAGACCACGAACTTATCCATAAATGCCGATTTCTCCATGGCAGAGGATGCGGCATCCAGCTTGGCCTTCAGATCCTTGACCTGGGTTTCCAGTTCATCCTCCAACAGCAAAAGCTGCTGATTTTCCTCCTCCAGACGGGCAACTTCCGCCTGCGCCGCAGTCAGATCGTACCAGCTTTGGCTCTGGTCACTCTGAGAACCTGCCAGCTGGGACTTCAGCTCCTTGATCTCCCCATCCTTTTCCTCGATGTTCAGACCAAGCTGCTCCAGCTGCTGCTCCAGTTCCCCGATCTGCAGCTGCAGTTCCTCTTTTTCCTTCTCCCGCAAAAGCAGATCCGCTTCTTTGGTTTCCAGGCGGGTGCGCTCTACTTTGATATCCGCATACTGCCATGCCAGAAAACCTGTCACCAGCACCAGCAGAAGGGTCACAAAGGCAAAAGCCACCTTCAGACCGGTATTCTTTTTCTTGCTTTTGGTTTTTGCCTTGGTCTTTCGTTCCTTGACCGCCACAGGCGCCGGCTGCACCGCCGGTTTCCGGGGCTTGGGGGTCTGCATTTTGCCCACCGGGGCAGGCTTCGGCTCCTCAAACAAGGAAGACCCGGGATTCAATCCACATTCCACGCAGAACAGTTCCCCTTCCGGGACCTGTCTGCCGCACTTGATGCAACGGTTCATGGTATTCCCCCTTTTTGGGTTTCTCTCCATAGTTTACCATAGTGCGGCAAAAAAAGCCACCCTTTCGGGTGGCTTTTTGTTTTACTTAGGCATTGATATCGATGCCGGCCTTTTCCAGAATGATGGGAACATTCTTCTCTGCGCCGATGGCCATGATGTGGACACCGTCGCACAGGTTCTGAGCCTTGATCTCAGCGATCATCTCAGCAGCCATTTCGATACCCATCTGCATGGGCAGACCCTTGATGCCCTTTTCCTTACCCTCTGCAGCAGCAGCGGCCAGGCGGTCGATCATGTTCTGAGGAACAGCGATGCCGGGGACATTCTCGTTCATGTACTTTGCCATACCGGCAGCCTTCAGAGGAATGATACCGGCCATGATGTGGGTCTTGATGCCGGCCTTATCCACTTCGTCCAGGAAGCGCTTGAAGTATTCCAGATCGAAGATGCCCTGGGTCTGGATGTACTCTGCACCTGCATCGACCTTCTGCTTCAGCTTGTTGATCTGCAGGAACATGGGCTCGTAGACGGGGGTCACGCAAGCGCCCTTGTAGAACTTGGGCGTGGCGGACTTATCGGTGATTTCGCCGGAATCCTTGTCCACAGTATTGCCGGACAGGGCATTGCCGCCGCAGTCACGGCCGGTGATCTCCATGGTGGAGAGCATGTTCAGAATACCAACGGAATCCAGATCGTAGACAGGCTTGGACTGGGGCACATCGCCAACGGTGGGATGGTCACCGGTCAGAGCCAGCATGGTGTCGATACCGAAGGAGTAGGCGGAGAGCATTTCGCCCATAATGGCCATACGGCTGCGGTCGCGACCGGTCATCTGGATGATGGGCTCGCAGCCTGCCTGCTTCAGCTTGATGCACAGACCCAGAGAGGAGGCCTTCAGGCTGGCGGACTGCATATCGGTGACATTGATGCCGTGGACCTTGCCCTTGAGCAGTTCAGCATCAGCCATCTGGTGGGAGAAATCATAACCCTTAGGAGGGGCCATTTCTGCGGTTACGCCGAATTTACCGGCTTCAAAAGCTTCTTTCAACAGACTCATGACTCTTCCCCCTTACTTCTTAGCGCGGATGTTGATGGTTCTGGGATAAGCGACATTCTGATAGCCCTTATCCTCACGACGCTGGGACAGCTTCTCCAGCTCGTTGGTGTCCTTCAGACGGTTGTAGATCAGGATCCATGCGCAGTCGTTTTCGGGGTTGACTTCGCACTTGCCGTTCTTTGCACCGCCGCAGGGACCGTTGACCAGGCTCTTGGCGCAGCGGGAGATGGGGCAGACACCGCCGGTGGAGCCCAGCACGCAATCGCCGCACAGGTGGCAGGCTTCCTCAAACAGACCCAGCTTCTTGGCTTCGCCCAGGAACATGGTGTTGTTGGAGGGGTAGACAGGGACATTGATGTTGGCAGCAACGACCTGCACACCGTCGCCGCAGGACATGCCGATGACGCAGTCCAGCTGCTTATCCTGGAAGGGCTTCAGAACGCCCTTGACCATCAGGTTCATGCAGCAGAAATCGGAAACGCCGGTGACGACGACTTCCTTGCCCTGGGACTCCAGGTACTTCTTCAGTTCCTCGACTTCCTTGGGGCCACCGGTGGCACAGGCGGAAGCGCAGCTGTTGCAGCCCACGATGCCAATGCGCTTTGCATTGCCCACCATGGCCATCAGTTCTTCGATGGGTTTCTTTTGGGTAATAATCATGTCAATTTTCTCCTTTTCGACGGGTATTCTGGACCCAATCAAACAGATAGATTTCCACTTAATAGAATACTGCAATTCTCTCTGCAAATCAATACCAATAGAGAGATTTTGCAGAAATTTTGGTTATTTTCTGCCCTTCGGCAAAAAACGAGGCGGCTGCAATGCAGCCGCCTCATCATTCGAAAAAGGAATTAGTAGGTGATCACGCGGTGCAGGATGCAAGCCATTTCTGCACGGGTGATGTTGCTCTTGGGGTTGACCTTGTTGTTGTTACCAACAATGACACCGTGGCTGACCAGTTCCTTGATGGCATCGGTTGCCCAGGTGCTGATCTTGCTGTAGTCGCTGAAAGAGGTTGCGGAAGTGCCGCTGGTGTAGCGCAGGTCGCGGTCGATCTTATCCAGCGTACGGTAGATCAGGACCATAGCCTCTTCACGGGTGATGTAGGAAGTGGGGTTGAACTTGTTGTTGGTGCCCTGAGCGATGCCCAGCTTCTTGGCAATACCAACGGCCTGATAGATCTCCTGAGCGTAGGAGTCGGTACCCTTGACCACATCGGGGAAGTTAGTGGTAACGGTTTCGGTGCCGTATTCGTTCTCCAGGAATGCACGGTACAGCATCAGCATGAAATCACGACGGGTGATGTTGGCGCTGGGGTTGTATCTGCCGTTGGAGCCCTGTGCAGTGCCTTCGTAGTACAGGAAGTCTGCGGAGTCGATGGCCCAGGTGTGCTTCTTCAGATCGGTAAAGGCAGCGGACTCAGTCTTAGCCTTCACGGTGTAGGTGATGGAACCCTGGTAAGCAGAGTTGGTAGCACCGGTGGTGTTGTAAGCAGTGTAGTAAACAGTCAGATTGCCGGTGAAGCCTGCTGCGGGAACAATACCCACATCGGACAGCTTCTTCTGGTTTGCTGCATAAGCGCCGCTGGCATTGTAGTAGAACATATCGCCGGTCTGCACGGGAGCAGCCAGAGTCACACGGCTGAAACCGCCGGACTTGGGAATGCTGCGGTACAGAGTGCCCTGCTGAGCAGAAACAGCGTTGAAGGTCACATAGCCCAGCTGCTGATTCTTGGCAGTGTAGTAGTTCTGTGCAATGGCAGCTGCCAGGGATTCGCCCAGAGTGGTGCCTCTTGCATCGATGGTGTTGCCGCCGTCATTGAGCTTGATGGTCACATAACCGCTGAGGGTATCATTCTTGGAGCCGTACATGGTGAAGGGGATCTCCACGGAGTAGGCAGAAGTCATGTTGATATCAGGCACATAGGTCACAGTGGACAGGGGCTTGTAGGTCGTATTGGACACGGTGACATTGGGAGAGAAATACATGCTCTGGGTAACAGCGGTATTTCTGTAGCTGTCGGTGTACAGCTTGCCGTAGTTGGGAGAGGGAATGCCGAAGACCACATAGTTCAAAGTGGAGGTAGTGGCAGCAGTGGTGCCGTACTTCTGGGCATTCCAGTAGGACAGGAAGTCAGAAACGCTGAAAGTCACGGGAACATTGTAGGTGGTCTGGTATTCGATGCCGGAAGCAGCACCGCAGGTCACTTCCACATTCACCATGCCCACGGTGACAGCATTTTCGTTGGCAACGGAGGCATTTCTTGCGGTGATGGTGAAGGTGCTGGTCTTGGAGGAAGTGCTCTTCTGCACGAAGCCCACACCGCCCAGGCTGGCGTAGGTGCATTCCTTGGTGCTGGTGGTCCAGTCAGCGCTGTTGGGCGCAATCAGCTGGCCGCCGCTGTAGGAAGACATATCGAACTCGTAGTAGCTGCCGTCATTGACATTGGCCATAGCATAGGCGATCAGATCGACCATATCGTTGCCAACTACAGGGATGGTGGAGCCGCCAACAGTTGCGGACTTGGCAAAGCCTACATCGCTGAACTTGAAGGAAGACAGATTGTCGCGGACATTGACCTTCAGAGTGCTGGTGGTGTAGAAGCCAATGTAGACATCCTTGGTGACAGCGGCGCCGTCATTGTTCACGCCCACAGCGGTAAAGGTCACCTTGACCGCGCCGGATCTGGGACCGTAGACGCTGTAGCTGCCGATATTGGTGTTGAGCGTGCCGTAGCCGCTGAGCACAGCGGTAAAGGTGGCATTGGTGATGGCTCTGCCGTCACCGCCGTACAGAATAGGAGTCAGGTTCACGGTGGAACCGACAGGGGCATTCTGGTTGGCGCACTTGATGTAATACTTGTTCAGAACTGTAACGGCAACAGACTTGGTGTAAGTGGTCAAGCCGTTGGCCAAGACATAGTTCTGGTAGTTTTCCATTCTGTTGTTGATGGTCAGAGTGATATCAATGGTGGTGGTACCGGCTGCCAGAGCAGTGATCTTGCCGCTGGTATCCACAGAAGCCACGCTGGTGTTGTTGGACTTGTAGGTCACCTTGACATAGTTGCCGATGCCGGTAATGGCGGGCGTATAAGTACCGCTGATCTGAGCAACTTCGCCGGGAGCCAGCTCGAAAGCGGACTTCGTCAGGACCAGATCGATCATAGCCTTGCCGACAGTGACAGAATAGGTAGCAGTACCTGCAGTTGCACTGGTTGCCGTGATGGTCACGGGAGTGGTGGTGGGGCTAACGCCCTTGATCACGCAGCCGCCGTTGGTCTTGCTGACAAAAGAAACAGCGCTGCTGCTGGAAGTCCAGGTCACATCGTTGGGCATCACAACATTATCGCCTTCGGGGGCAGTGGGAACGGCAGACAGAGCCAGAGTGCCCAGAGCGGGTACGGAAGTAGCCCCGCCGGCAGCCTCGATCTTAAAGGCGGTAGCAGTAACGGCCTTCTTGTTGACGGTGACAGTCACGGTGTTGGAAGTCACAGTAAAAGTATCCGTACCATTGCTGAAGGTGGCAGTTGCGGACAGGGACCACTCGCCTTCTTCTGCAGGATATGTAGCAGTGGCGGAGTTGCCAGAGACGGTATAGGAAGCGCCATAGCTGCCGGTAACGGAAGTCAGGGTATAACCTTCGGTCACATTGCTGGCGGCCAGAGTCATCTTAACTGTGTCGCCTTCCTCGTATGTAGCCTTATCGGCAGCGAGGACCACAGTCGCGCTGGCAGTGGGGGTAGTATCCTCATCATCGCGAGACAGGTCATTTTCTGTTCCGTCTGCCATAGCCATGGGCATGACACCCACGATCATGACCAGGACCAGAAGCAGACACAAAGCTCTGGAAAAGATCTTTTTCATAAAATTGCACCTCTTTCTTGATTTTGCAGAAATTATGGAAAATTCACTTCTGAATTTTATGGACGTATTCTATCACATTTTTGCCTGTTTGTACAGAGTTTTTCAAAGAATTTATGGATTCTCAGAAAATATTACGTCAACCCACAACATCTGGTATATTAGACGATAACCACACCACAACAGTTCCCTGTTTGCAGAAAAATTTTTAAAAAATTTTTGTATGAAACCACAGTTGTGTAAAAAGCAGCCCTCCGGAAATCCGGAGGGCCGATTCGATGATTCATATGATGGGATTACATGCCGCGGAGCAGCTGAATCCACATTTCGGTGATCTGAGTCGCATTGGACCAGTAGCCGTCGCCCACTTCTTCCGTGGTGGCATAGACAGTCATCTTGCCCCAGTTCCAGTTGCGGCCTTCGAAGAAGTTGTTGAAGGACTGATCGCGCTTCTCGCCCTTGAAGGTTCTGTAGGAAGCATTCTTGTCCCAGCCGAGATCCTCATCCCAGGTGTGGTAGACCACATGGATGGCGGCATCGGGGCTGATCTGGCGGTGACCCATGTCCATATTGCCGTTCAGCATATCTTCCAGATAGCTGATGGTCAGCAGGCCGTTATCGGGACCCTCGGTGACGATCCAGGGCATGGGCTCCAGAGCGGTGTCGGCAGACAGGACATAGATGGGCAGACCGTTGATGGTTTCGGCACCCATGACCTGCAAAGGAGCTCTGTACAGACCCAGGTTCATCTCTTCCGTGCCGCCGTTGAGGGCAATGCCCAGACCGTCAATATCGGTCACGGCAACATAAGCCTTCTGGCCATCGATCAGAGAGGTATAGACGGTATAGCCGGCCAGCCAGGGATACAGAGCGGTTTCTGCATCCACAGAAATGGGCTTCAGCAGGTAGAAGGTCTTTTCCACACCGGCATAGAAGGCATCGACGAAGACGTGAGTAGCGACGCAGGGATCGAAGTCCTTGTCGTCCTCAGCACCGAACAGGTACTGGATGGAGCTGTAAGTCTGAGGAGCATCCATGATGCCGTTGTTCAGAGGCTTGGAGCCGAACAGAACGCCGGGCAGGTTGTTGTAGCCAACATAGACAGTGTAGGTGTAGGTCTGGGTT
>JAZNFJ010000062.1:0-21364 GCA_045589035.1 Candidatus Avilachnospira sp.
CATTCAGTTCCTGCTGCATCCGGGCAGCGGCAGCTGCCGTTTCCATGGGCTTTGCCGAAAGCAGACCGGAAATCTGCCGGTTCTGCTCCCAAGTGCCCCGGAGCAGGTCCAAAGCTCTGCCGCCTGCCAGCATTTCAATGCGGACACCCTCGTGGAATTTTACGCAGGAGAGGAATTTTATAAGACCGATCTCACCGGTATGTTTCACATGGACACCGCAGCAGGCGCACAGATCCACACCGGGGAAGCGGACGATTCGCACCTGACCGGTCAGCTCTTTTTTGCTGCGGTAGGGAAGGGCTTCCAGTTCTTCTTCGTTGGGATACAGCACTTCCACCGGGGTGTTTTCCCAGATGGCGGCATTGGTCTTTGCCTCAATCTCTGCCAGCTGTTCCTCGGTGATGGGACCGTCAAAATCGATGGTGACGGAATCCTTGCCCATGTGGAAGCCCACATTGCTGTAGCCGAAGGCCTGATGAATAAAGCCGCTGACCATGTGCTCACCGCTGTGCTGCTGCATCAGCTGAAAACGCCAGTCCCAGTCAATGGTACATTCTGCTTCTGCACCCACTTCCACAGGGGCTTCGCAGTAGTGGACCACGTTGCCGCCGGCTTCGTGGGTGTCCGTGACGGTCACACCGCCGATCACACCCCGGTCACCGGGCTGTCCGCCTCCTTCGGGGTAGAAAGCGGTCTGGTCCAAGATGACATCATAGCCATGCTTGCCCTGCTCACAGGAGAGGACCGTGGCGGTAAAGGTTTTCAGATGGGAATCCTGATAAAAGAGTTTTTCTGTCATGGTATGTTCTCTCAATCTTTGATGATGATCTGTTCCACTGCCACGCAGCGGTTGGTTGCGGTGTCGAGGTCGAAAATCGCGCCGCAGAGCCAGCAGGGGCCTTTGGCCGGCGCAAAACGGCTGGAAAGTTCGCCCTTAAAGAGGGCGATGGATTGGTTGGGGTCCACACCCAAGGCGCTGTCCATGGGGCCTGTCATGCCAAGATCGCTGATATAGCCTGTCCCTTGGGGTAAGATCCGAAGATCTGCCGTGGGTACATGGGTGTGAGTGCCCCAGCAGGCGGAAACTCTGCCGTCCAGATAGAAGCCCATGGCCAGCTTTTCCGAAGTGGCTTCCGCATGGAAGTCCACCAGCACCGGCATGCCTTCCAGCTTGGGCAGAATAGTATCGATTTTGGTAAAGGGGTTGTCCGCATGGTTGTTCATCTGGAAGCGGCCGATGAGGTTGACCACGGCGATCTGACCAAAATTGGTGTCATAGATCCCAACCCCTCTGCCGGGCAGCTGGGGGGCGAAGTTGGCGGGTCGCAGAACACCGGACACATCATCCAGATAGGCGCAAAGCTCCCGGCGGTTGAAGGTATGGTTGCCCAGAGTGATCACATCGGCACCGGCATCAAAGATCTCCTCCCCCTGCTTGGGCGTCATGCCGGTCATGGCGGCATTTTCGCCGTTGACCACGCAGAAGTGGATTTGCTTTTCTTTTTTCAGCTTTCGCAGATGTTTTTCCAAAAAACGAAGTCCCGGGTCACCGACAATATCTCCGATGGCTAGGATTCTTAGAATCATAAAAATGTCACCTTTTCCCTTTTAAATCGATGGATTCCGAACTATTTTCCGACGAATGTCAAAAAAACGATTTGCGGCGGCAAAAAGCCTTGAAAAATCTATGCGGAATGGACTTGACTTTTTCCATTATTTGTGCGATATTTGTCTAGTATTCACGGGCGCGATCTCCACATGTGCTTGCAATACTACGGTTGTGAGCATAGGGTGGAGATTTTTGTATGTTGTGGGTATAATATTCAACACGGAGGTACCACAAGATGCTGAACGGAACTGTTAAATGGTTCAATGCAGAGAAAGGCTATGGCTTCATCTCCAACGATGATGGCAGCGGCGATGTGTTTGTCCATTTTTCCGCCATCCAGTGCGATGGTTTCAAGAAGCTGGAAGAGGGTCAGAAGGTTTCCTACGAAACTGAGCCCGATCCCAGAGATGACAGCAAGCTGCGTGCTGTCAATGTCACTGCCCTGTAAGAGTTGTGATTAAAAAAGCCTGAACGGTTCAGCCGCTCAGGCTTTTTTGTGTTTTATAGAAGCAAGGCGTTGGCCACGGCGAAGTAGGCAAGCAATGAAAGGGCATCCACAATGGTGGTGATCAGAGGCGATGCCATGACTGCCGGATCAAGACCGACTTTTTTGGCCAAAATCGGCAGGATGCAGCCGATACTCTTGGCGGACATGACCACGAAGATCACGGTGATGCTGACCACCAGTGCCACCAGAATGGTCACATCGGGGTTCTGCATGAGCATCCGGTCAACGAGCAGCATTTTGGCGAAGTTACAGACCGCCAGCACCGCACCGCAGAGAACGGATACCCGGATCTCCTTCCAGATGATCCACGGCAGGTCTTTGAAATCCACCTCGTCCAGAGAAAGGCTTCGGATGACTGCAACGGAGGACTGGGAGCCGGAGTTACCGCCGGTGCCCATGAGCATGGGGATAAAAGCGGTCAGCACGGCGCAGGCAGCCAATGCGCTTTCAAAATGCGTAATGATCAGGCCTGTAAAGGTGGAGGAAAGCATCAATATCAGCAGCCAGGGGATTCTTCGCTTGACCAGTTCCACGACACCTTCTCTGGCATAGGGCTTGTCAGAGGGCAGCATAGCGGCCATCATTTCCATATCCTCCGTGGCCTCCACTTCCATGACGTCCATGGCGTCATCGAAGGTGGTGTTGCCGACCATACGCTGCTCGCCATCCACAACAGGCAAAGCCAGGAAGTTATACTTGGAGAACATCTGGGCGACCTGCTCCCGGTCATCATGGGTGCCTACGGAGATGACATTTTCCTCCATGATCTCGGCAATGGGCGTTTCGTCATCGTCGCACAAAAGCAGATCCTTGACGGATACCATGCCCAGAAGGCGGCGGTCCTTGGTCACATAGCAGGTGTAGATGGTTTCTTTGTCCACGCCGGTGCGGCGGATACGCAAAATGGCTTCTTCCACCGTCATACTGGGGCGCAAAGACACATACTCCGTGGTCATAATAGAACCGGCGGAGTCTTCCGGATAGCGGAGGATCTCGTTGATCTGCTTGCGCATATCGGGATCGGCTTGCGCCAGCACGCGCTTGACCACATTGGCGGGCATTTCTTCCACCATGTCAACGGCATCGTCCACGAACATTTCGCTGAGCACCTGCTTCAGCTCCGTATCGGAAAAACTGCGGATCAACAGCTGCTGGGGTTCCGGTTCCATTTCCGCAAAGGCCTCTGCAGCCAGTTCCTTGGGAAGCAGCCGGAAGACCAAAGGCAGCTGGCTCTCTTCCAGTTCGTTGAGGATATCCGCCAGATCGGCAGAGTTCATGGTGGCCATGATGTCCCGCAGGGAGCGGTATTTCTTCTGCTCCAGAAGCTGCAGCAGGGTCTTTTCCATAAATACATTCTGCTCGGTCATCGTGCCACCTCCTTTGCGAAATCTCTATTATATAGTATTCCCCGGAAAAAGGTTTGTCAACGAATTTCTACAGCGTGTCAAAATGTCTTTTGCCCCGCTGTGCGGTTTTTCAAACCTTTGAAAAACCTGTTGATTGAACGTGCAGGGGGCTCTTTGCCCCCTGCACACAACCCCCGCTGCTCAATTTCAAAAATCTATTCCTTTTTTCATTGGCAGTTTCGTATTTTCTGCCACAAGAAGCGGTGGTATGGGTGTTCCAAGGCACAAGATAAGGTTTCTGCGGAAAAAGCCGCCAAAAAGCAGATTTTTTAGTTGACATCTTGACATAAAATTTGTTATAATACCTCGTGCGTATCCATGGGGTGCGCCCTCAATCACTCGCTGCGGCTGCCTGCCGGCAGCTGTTGAGCATATTTTTACAGGAGGTGTACACAATGCTGCGTACCTATCAGCCCAAGAAGCGTCACAGATCCAAGGTGCATGGTTTCAGACAGAGAATGGCCACCAAGAACGGCCGCAAGGTTCTGGCTCGCCGTCGCGCCAAGGGCAGAGCAAAGCTGTCCGCCTAAGTTGTGTGGGCCGCGTATACCGCCAAACATTTAGAATTGATACGAGGCGAATAGCTCAGTCTGTTCGCCTCGTCTGTCTATCAGGAGTCTGGTTTCATGCAGTTTTCCCGTTCTCTCAAGCTGAACCATATCTTCCGCCGTCTCTACCGCAAGGGTAATTCCTCTGCCAACCGGTATCTGGTGATCTATTGCCGGCGCAACGGCTCTTCCGAGAACCGCATCGGCTATACCGTCAGTGCCAAACTGGGCAAGGCTGTGGTCCGCAATCGGATCCGCCGCCGTCTGCGGGAGATTTACCGGCTTCACGAAGACCGGTTTCAGCCCGGCTGGGATTTGGTAGTAGTGGCACGTTCCGCTGCTGTGGATGCTCCCTACAAAAAGCTGGAGGGGGCTTATCTGTCTTTGGCAGGGAAGCTGGATCTGCTGCGAAAAGAGGAAATTTCCAATGGCTGATTTTTTTCTGAAACTCATTCAATTCTATCAGACCGGTATTTCGCCGTTTTTGCCTGCCCGGTGTCGGTATATCCCCACCTGCTCCCAGTATGCACGGGAGGCCATCGAGAAATATGGCGTGGCAAAGGGCGGCTGGCTGGCGTTTAAGCGGATTTTACGCTGTCACCCATTCACGAAACGCGACAGGTTTGACCCCGTTCCTTAGGAACAAATTCCCCATATTGGAGGAAACACAATGGAATTCATTCGTATCCCCTTTGGCTACCTGCTGGACTGGCTGTATCAGTTTGCCGGCAACTACGGCGTTGCACTGATCCTCTTCTCCCTCGTTGTCAAGGTCGTTCTGTTCCCCATGAACGCCAAGAGCAAGAAGAGTATGCTGAAAATGTCCCGGGTGGCACCTCTGGCCAAGGCGCTGGAGGCAAAGTATGCCGATGACAAAGCCAAGTATCAGCAGGAAGTCATGAAGCTGTACAAGGAAGAAGGCGTTTCCACCACCGGCGGGTGCCTGTGGAGCTTTATTCCGCTGCTCATTCTGTTACCTTTGTACTATGTCATCCGCGAACCCATCACCTATGTGATGCACATTCCCGCCGAACTTTCCGCTCAGATCGTGGAAGTCATCGGTGAGTTCGAGACACTGAAGGGCAACACATTCTATCATCAGCTATTTGCCGCCCAGTATATCGGTCAGTATACCAACGAAATTCTGGCCGCCATTCCTGAGCTGACCGCTGAGATGCTGCAGCCCATCGATTTCGGCTTCCTTGGCATTGACCTGGCCTCCATCCCCAGCTGGAAAGTCTGGCTGGCTACTTCCTGGAGTGCTGTGGGCGGTGCTGTGCTGGCTCTGATCTCCGGCGCATCCAACCTGCTGAACATGTGGATCAACCAGAAGCTGAATAACTCCGTTGCCACCAACGACAAGGGCGAGCAGGACGAAGCTGCCGCAAAGACAGCTCAGTCCATGAACACCATGATGTACATGATGCCCATTATGTCCATCGTGTTCGGTTTCTCTATGCCCGCCGCCATCACCGTCTACTGGATCGCTCAGGCTGTGTTCAGCATGATCTTCGATTCCATCCTGACGGTTCACTACCGCAAGGTCTATGATGCCGAAGACGAGGTCCGCCGTGCAAAGGCTGCCGAACTGGCTGCCGCGGAGGCCGAAAAGGAGCGCATTCGCGCCGAGCGCCGTGCTGCAAATCCCGATGGCATCACCGAAAACACCAGCAAGAAGAAGCAGGAACGCAAGGAACGCGAAGAGCGGGAAGCCGCCATCAAGCGTTACGAAATGGAAAAGGCCGGAATCGATCCCGATGCACAGGCAGAGGTGGACATGGAAAAGTGCCCCTCCGGTATTCCTGAGCGTCCCTACTGCAAGGGTCGTGCTTACCGCGCCGACCGCTATCAAAAGTAAAACCGTCAATTGACGGAAGGAGTTTGGAATGGAAAAGTTCATTACCGCCACCGGCAAGACCATTGATCTGGCCATTGAAGCTGCTCTGGAGCAGCTGAAAATGGATCGGGACAGTGTGTCTGTCGAGGTTCTGGAAAACCCCAAGTCCGGTTTTCTGGGATTTGGCTCTGCTCCCGCCAAGGTCAAGGTGACCTATGAGGCTCCCGACGAGGATCAGCCCAAGCCGGCTCTGTCCTCTGCCTCCCGCAGCAAGCCGAAGAAGACCGAACCCAAGCAGGAGGCTGTCCAGCCTCAGCCCATTAACCCCAAGCCTGCCAAGGCGGAAGCGCCCAAGCAGGAGAAGAAGCCCGCTGCTCCCAAGCAGGAAAAGAAGCCTGCCGCACCCAAGGAACCCGTTGCAGTGAAGGAGTACGCTCCCGCCGCCGAAGGCTCTATGGAGCAGCAGATCGAAGTGTTCATCAAGGGTCTGCTGGAGCACATGGGCTCCGATGCCGTGCCTCACGCATGGAAGACCGAAGGTGACACCTATCAGGTGGATCTGGTGGGCGAAAGCCTCGGCATGCTCATCGGCCGCCGTGGTGAAACCCTGGATGCCATTCAGCATCTGACCAACTACACCATCAACCGCGACAGCAACAAGCGCAGCCGCATCAATGTGGATGCCGAAAACTACCGCCAGAAGCGGGAGGAAAGCCTGCGCCGTCTGGGCCAGAAGGTTGCCGGCAAGGTCATCAAGTACCGTCGCAACATCACCCTGGAGCCCATGAACGCTTACGAGCGTCATGTGATCCATGCTGCGCTGCAGGATGTGGAAGATGTGACCACCTATTCCGTGGGCACTGAACCCACCCGCCGCGTTGTGGTGTCCTACAACAAGTAATATGAAAAACCGCCTTCCCAACCGGGATGGCGGTTTTTTGTATAAATAGTCTATGGCGATGAACAAAATGGCAGACTTGGATATTGACGACCGCTTGTCAGCCTCCGGCGGCCAATGCTTTTGGCCAGTCCCAAAAGCATTGAATGAAAAGGACTGTGGGGGAGCGATGCGACCGCCGCCAGCGGCGGATAAAGGGAGCTGAGCGAGTGGCTGCGGTCAAAATTCTGTGAAGCGAATAGCGAGCAAAGAATTTTGGGTACCGCAACAGGGGACAGCACTCCCCCCCCCACTCCGGGTTGGAACTAAGGCTTTTTGCTGCACTTTGTTTGCAGAAAGCCAAGTTCCTGCCCAGCTGCTACAGTCGCTTTCTCTGCCACAGGCAGCGCTCCCTTGCAGCCCCCCTCCTGACCCTTGTCGCTTCTTTGGGTGGTGGTCGATAAAAAATGTATTGCTGCGTTTTTTGCTTGGCAGTGCATTTGATGCTTGTCATTGCGAGGCCTGCAATGCAAGCCGTGGCAATCCGTATATCTTACGGCCTTCATGTGCTGATGGAATCAAAAACGGACGAGTTTCAAACCCGTCCGTTTTTGTTATGATTATTCTTCTTCGGCCACGATGGCGATGTGCAGTTCGTCCAGCTGCTTCTGGGAAACAGCGGAGGGAGCATCCATCATGACATCCTGTGCCTTCTGGTTCATGGGGAAGGTGATGACTTCGCGGATGGACTCTTCGCCGCTGAGCAGCATGATCATACGGTCGATGCCGGGGGCAGCGCCTGCATGGGGAGGTGCGCCGTAGGTGAATGCATTGTACATGGCGGGGAACTTGGCCTTCACATCGGCCTCGCCCAGACCGACCATCTGGAAGGCCTTGACCATGATCTCGGGGCGGTGGTTACGGACAGCACCGGAAGCGGTTTCGTAGCCGTTGACCACCAGATCGTACTGCTGTGCGTTGATGGTCAGCAGCTTTTCGGTGTTGCCTTCTGCCTCTTCCAGAGCAGCCAGACCGCCGCTGGGCATGGAGAAGGGGTTGTGGCAGAATTCCAGTTCACCGGACTCTTCACCGATCTCGTACATGGGGAAGTCCACGATCCAGCACATGGCGTACTGCTCTTCGTCGAAGTGACCGGAGACGCGCTTGCCCAGCATGGTACGGGCGACGCCTGCGGTTTTCTGGGCTGCGGACTTCTTGCCGGCTGCCATGACCACAAAGCTGCCGGGCTTCAGACCCAGAGCGGCCTTGAAGGCATCGGCCCGCTCCAGCAGGAACTTGGAGATGCCGCCGGTCAGCTCACCGTTTTCGTCCACCTTGACCCAGCAGATCTTGTTGCCGGTCTGCACTTCCACATTGGTCAGCAGCTTGTCGATCCACTTTCTGGCCTGGGTGAAGTCATGGACCACAACGGCCTTGACGCAGGGGCTGTCGAAGGGGCCGAAACCGCAGCCCTTGACCACTTCGGTCACATCCTGCAGTTCCAGATCCACGCGCAGATCGGGCTTGTCGGAGCCGTAGCGCTCCATGGCTTCGTTGAAGGGCAGGCGGAGCAGGGGACCCTGAGAAACGCGCTTGCCGAACTTGCCGAACTTTTCAAAAATGGGGATTAGGACTTCTTCCAGCGTGGTCAGGACGTCATCCTGGCTGGCGAAGGCCATTTCCATATCCAGCTGATAGAATTCGCCGGGGGTGCGGTCGCCGCGGGCATCCTCATCGCGGAAGCAGGGTGCGATCTGGAAGTAGCGGTCGAAGCCGGAGGTCATCAGCAGCTGCTTGAACTGCTGGGGAGCCTGGGGAAGAGCATAGAACTTTCGGGGGTGCTTTCTGGCGGGAACCAGATAGCCGCGGGCGCCCGCGGGGCTGGAAGCCGTCAGAATGGGGGTGGTGATCTCCAGGAAGTTCTTGGCGGTCATGGCAGCGCGGATGGCAGCCACCACCTGGCAGCGGAGAATGATGTTGCTCTTGACGGCGGGATTACGCAGATCCAGATAGCGGTGCTTCAGACGCAGGGCTTCTTCGGCATCGCGGCTGCGGTTGATCTCAAAGGGCAGTTCGTTGTGGATGCAGGTGCCCAAGACTTCGATCTTGGTGGGGACCACTTCCACATCACCGGTGGCCTGCTTGGGGTTCTTGCTGGCACGCTCGCGGACAACGCCTTCCACGGAAATGGTGGTTTCCTTGTTGAGGGGCTTGATGGCGTTCATCATGTCCTCGGTTTCAATGACCACCTGGGTGGTGCCGTAGAAGTCACGGACGACCACAAAGGCGAAATTTGCGCCGACGGCACGGACATTTTCCATCCAGCCGCAGATCTTCACATTCTGACCCACATGCTCCATGCGGAGTTCGTTGCAGGTATGGGTACGGTTTTGCATCATAATATTTGCTTCCTTTCGGTATTATTCTACAATGACTTTGCCGCTGTTCTTTTCTGCCAGACCTTCCTTGATGAGGTTGGCGGCTTCGGCGGCGGAAACGGTGACCTGTTCGCCCTTGGTCAGATCCTTCACGGAGCAGGCGCCGGCATTGATCTCGTCTTCGCCAAGGAATACGGCATAGGGGATACCCAGCTTGTCGGCATAGGACATCTTGGCCTTGAACTTCTTCTGCTCGAAGTACAGCTGCACGCGAATACCCTGTGCACGCAGATCCGTTGCCAGACGGATGGCGGGTGCCAGATCTTCGGTCATGGGCAGCACCAGCACATCGGCAGGAGCGGTGTTCAGGTTCTCGTTGAGCATCTTCTGCTCACCCAGCACATGGAACAGGCGGGTCAGACCGATGGAGATGCCAACACCGGGCAGCTGCTTGTCGATATAATACTCCGCCAGATTGTCGTAACGACCGCCGGAGCAGATGGAACCGATTTCGGGGTGATCCAGCATGCAGGTTTCATAGACCGTACCGGTGTAGTAGTCCAGACCTCTTGCGATGGTCAGATCCACAGCGAAGTTTTCCTGGGGAACACCGAAGGCGGACAGGTACTTGACCACGGTGTTCAGTTCATCCAGACCCAGATCGAACAGTTCGTTCCGTCCGCGGTAGCCTTCCAACTGTTCCAGCACGGCTTCGTTGGTGCCGGTGATCTGGGTGAAGCGGAGAATCTCACCTGCGTTTTCCACGGAAATGTCCAGATCTTCCACCAGCAGGGCATGGACCTTGTCGGGACCGATTTTTTCCAGCTTGTCCACGGTGCGCATGATGTCGCCGGATTTTTCCGTCAGACCCAGCATGGCATAGAAGCCGCTGAGGATCTTGCGGTTGTTGACACGGATCTGGAACCGGTTCAGACCCAAAGTGGTGAAGGTCTGGTAGATGATGGCGGGGATTTCGGCTTCGTTGACGATATCCAACTTGCCGTCACCGATGATGTCGATATCCGCCTGATAGAATTCGCGGAAACGGCCTCTCTGTGCCCGTTCGCCGCGGTAGACCTTGCCGATCTGGTAGCGGCGGAAGGGGAAAGACAGTTCACCGTAGTGGATGGCCACATACTTTGCCAGAGGAACGGTCAGATCGAAGCGCAGAGCCAGATCGCTGTCGCCCTTCTGGAAGCGGTAGATCTGCTTTTCGGTTTCGCCGCCGCCCTTAGCCAGCAGAACATCGGCTGCTTCGATGGCAGGGGTGTCCAGCGGGGTGAAACCGTAGCGGCTGTAGGTGCTGCGCAGGACTTCCATGATCCGCTCCATTTGCACCTGCGGTGCAGGCAGCAGCTCCATGAAGCCGGAGAGGGTTCTGGGTTTGATTGCCATGGTATCAAATTCCTTTCAGTGGTAAAAATGGACAATGGACATGGTCCATTGTCCATAGAACATACGAATGTTAACGCAGGGTGCGCTTGGGACGGACCATCTCTCTCCAATCCAGATCGCCCCGCTGCAGACCGAGAATCAGCATTTCTGCGGAGGCCAGATTGGTGGCGCAGGGGACATTGTAGCTGTCGCACAGATGGATGGTCTGAATCACTCTCTGATCTTCCCAGGGATCGTTGCCGTTGGGATCGGAGAACAGGATCACCATATCGATTTCATTATAAGCGATGCGCACATCCACCTGCTGATGTCCGCCCTGATGGCTGGACAGGAAGGTGGATACGGGCAGACCGGTGGCATCGGTGACCAGACGGCCGGTGGTGGCGGTGGCAGAGAGGTTGTGTTTTGCCAGAATGCTCTTATAAGCAGTGCAGAACTGCACCATCAATTCTTTCTTTTTATCGTGAGCCATCAAAGTAATATTCATACATATACCTCATCAAGTCGGGTCGGCACGGTTACAACTTCAAAAGCGGAACTTTCTGCCCCATAAGCCGTAAAGCGATATGGCGGCAGGCTTCGGCGGCATTTTTCTTGCCGGAAGCTTGTTTATACAAAGGCTTGCCTTTGCCGGCGGCAAGAGGCACGGCCTCGTCATCGGGAACAATGCCCAGAAGGGGCAGGCCTACCGTATCCATGCAGTCATCCACTGTGAAGCGGAGTTTCTTAAAAAACTGACGGCGGATGCGATTGACGATTAGTTTGGGCTGGGCCTTGGAAAGCAGTTCCATGGACTGGGCGGTTCTGGCACCGTCCCGGAGGGAGGCAGGATCTGCATTGCAGACCACCAGAGCTGTATCTGCCCAACGGACAGCCAGCCGGAAGCCTTCACCCACACCGGCAGGTGCATCGATGAAGCACCAGTCATATGTACTGCGTGCCTGTTCCAGCAGCAGGCGGAAGGATTCTTTGTCCAGATCCTCCGGCTGCGCCATCACCGGCGCGGTGAGGAAGTGGAGATTGGGGTTCAGGGGATGCACCGTGGCTCTGGACAGAGGATAGATCCCAGCCATCACATCGGTGAAGGGAATCACAGGTTCCTGGGCAAGACCCAGGGAAATGTCCAGGTTTCGCAAGCCAATATCGGCATCGATGCAAAGGACTTTCTGACCGGCTGCCGCAAGCGCCATGGACACTGCCGCGCATACGGAAGTTTTGCCCGTACCGCCCTTGCCGGAAACAACTGCCAGTACCTGACCCAAGCCGCAACCCTCCAATCACCCCATTTTAAGCTATATTATAATCTCAAATGACTGTAAATTCAAGATATTCTTGGAGAATTTTTCTGGTTTAGGCCGGTATTTGCTTGCAAAAAACTGACCCGGGACTTATAATACCCCTGGAAATGAGGGAAGAATGATATGTACAACGAACTGACGGCCCAGGACATTGCCATTATGGAGCAGGAACTGCAGGAGAAAAGACTGAAGGAACTGCCGGAAGCCATTGAGGAAGTCAAGCGCACCCGCGCCTTTGGCGACCTTTCGGAAAACTATGAATATAAGGCTGCCAAGCAGGTGCAGAATGCGCTGAAAAAGCGTATCCGCTATCTGGAACGGATGATCAAATCCGCCACGGTCATTGAGGATTCTTATGGCGACGATCAGGTGGGTCTGTTCGATGAAGTGGAGCTGTATCTGGAAGAGGATGACGATACGGAAACCGTGCAGGTGGTCACCACCGTCCGCTGCGATCCCCTCAAAGGCCGCATCAGTAAGGAATCTCCCATGGGCAAGACCCTTCTGGGCAAACGGGTGGGTGACCGGTTTCGGGTAGAGGTTTCCGACACTTATTCCTACCATGCGGTGGTCAAGTCCATCACCAAGGGTCAGGACGACGGCACAGCCCCGATTTTATAAGAAAAAAGTCCCGTTTTTTCTGAAAAATCTCTTTACAATCCGGGATTCTTATGTTATCTTAATCAAGCTGGCTTACTATGGTCAGCAGAAATCCGTCCCTTTTCTCAGTTTCGGGAGACAGCCCGGTTTTTACACAGGCACTCTACCGTACCCGATACTTAGAAACGCGGACAAAATATTTTGAAAGGTGGAAATTACCATGATCCGTAAGGAAGAAAAGACTGCTGTTATTGCAGCAAACGCAACCCACGAAGGCGACACCGGTTCTCCCGAAGTCCAGATCGCCATCCTCACCGCTCGTATCAACGAGCTGACTGAGCACCTGCGTGTTCACAAGCACGACAACCACTCCCGCCGTGGCCTGCTGATGATGGTCGGTAAGCGCCGCAAGATGCTGGACTATCTGGCAAAGAAGGACATCAACCGCTATCGTACCCTCATTGCCAAGCTGGGCATCCGTAAGTAATTTGTATCCCTTGATGGGCAGACACCTCGTCTGCCCATCTTTTTGAAAGTCCGCTTCCGCATGTGGACCGCTTTAGCAGTTGAAAGAGCCGCCTGCTTTGGACAAGCCGCTGTTTCAAGTGCTAAAACCCCCATGCGGGAGCCCCACCAATACGACAAGGAGGTTTCCAAATGATTACCAGAAAGCAGTATCCCAATCATCGTATCTACGAAACCGAGATCGGCGGCCGTACCTTTACCGTTGAGATCGGCAAGGTTGCCGAACTGGCCAATGCCGAGTGCATCTGCCGTTACGGCGACACTGTGGTTCTGACCACCTGCACCTGCAACCCCATTCCCAAGGCCGGTATCGACTACTTCCCTCTGACCATCGAGTTTGAAGAGAGAATGTACTCCGTGGGCCGCATCCCCGGCTCCTTCAACCGCCGCGAGGGCAAGCCCTCCGAGCGCGGTATTCTGAACAGCCGTATCATCGACCGTCCCATGCGTCCTCTGTTTGACGAAGAACTGCGTAACGACACCGTCGTCACCTGCACCGTCATGGTCAACGATCACGAGAACCCCGTGGAGATCGTCGCTTCCCTGGGCGCTTCCATCGCCATCGCTACTTCCGATGTGCCCTGGAACGGTCCCGTTGCTACCACCAATGTGGCCTATGTGGACGGCAAGTATATCGTCAACCCCTCTGCTGAAGAGCGCGATGCCTGCTCCTGCTTCGTCTGCATCTCCTCTACCTTCGAGAAGGTCGTCATGATCGAGACCGAAGCCAACGAAGCTCCCGAAGACATCGTCTACGAGTGCATCCGTGTTGCCCACGAGACCAACATGGAGATCGTCAAGTTCATCAACACCATCGTGGACGAGATCGGCAAGCCCAAGTTCACCTTCGAAAAGGCTGCCGTCAACCACGATCTGCTGGATGATCTGATCAACTACGGTCTGGGCCAGATCGAGTATGCGCTGGACACCGATGACAAGAACATCCGCGAAGAGCGTCTGACTGCTGCCCGTGTGGACTTCGCCGAGAAGTTCGCCGAGAAGTACGAAGACTTCGAGACCCACATTGAGGTCTGCCTGTACAAGATGCAGAAGAAGGTCGTCAAGAAGTGGCTGCTGGAAGGCAAGCGCGTGGATGGCCGCGGCATGGATGAGATCCGTCCTCTGGATGCCGAAGTCGGCATTCTGCCCAGAGTTCATGGCTCCGGCCTGTTCTCCCGTGGTCAGACCCAGGTCCTGTCCATCTGCACCTTGAACACCCTGTCCGCTGCCCAGAAGCTGGATACCATCTATCCCGAAGAGGGCAAGCGCTATATCCACCACTACAACTTCCCCTCCTTCTCCACCGGCGAAGCAAGAGCTGCCCGCTCCACTTCCCGTCGTGAGATCGGTCACGGCGCTCTGGCCGAAAAGGCTCTGCTGCCCGTGATCCCCTCTGTGGAAGAATTCCCCTATGCCATCCGCGTGGTGTCTGAAGTTCTGTCCTCCAACGGCTCTACTTCCCAGGGCTCCATCTGCGGCTCTACTCTGGCTCTGATGGATGCCGGTGTTCCCATCCGCCGTCCTGTTGCAGGTATTTCCTGCGGCCTGATCACCGATCAGGAGACCGGCGTGTGGAGAACCTTCACTGACATTCAGGGCGTGGAAGACTTCCACGGCGAAATGGACTTCAAGGTTGCCGGTACCACCGAGGGTATCACCGCCATCCAGATGGACCTGAAGAACAAGGGTCTGACCATGGAAATCGTTGCCGATGCTCTGGAGCGCTGCCGCAAGGCTCGTCTGGAGATCCTCAGCGAAGTCATGCTGCCCTGCATCTCCGAGCCTCGCGCTGAAGTCAGCGAGTTCGCTCCCAAGATGATCTCCATGAAGATCGATCCCGACAAGATCCGCGAAGTCATCGGCTCCGGCGGCAAGACCATCCAGAAGATCTGCGCCGATACCGGTGCTAAGGTCGATATCGAGGACGATGGCTCTGTGTTCATCTCCGCTGTGGACTCCGCTGCCGCTTACGCCGCCAAGAAGATGATCGACGACATCTGCTTCGTCCCCGAAGTCGGCAAGCTGTACTTTGGTAAGGTCGTCCGCATCCTGCCCATCGGCGCATTTGTGGAACTGGCTCCCGGCAAGGACGGTCTGGTCCACATCTCCAAGCTGGAGAACCGCCGCGTGGAAAAGGTTGAAGATGTCCTGAACATCGGCGACATGACCTGGGTCAAGGTCATGGAGATCGACGAAAAGGGCCGCGTGAACCTGTCCCGCAAGGATGCCATGAAGGAAATGGAAGGCAACCAGTAATCGAAAAACAAAGAGGTCAGGCGAAAGCCTGACCTCTTGATTCTTTTTGTTTGTGCTGTATAATAAAAGTACCATAAAACACAAAGGAGAGTTGACTATGAATGCCATCGCTGCCCATGTGACCGGTTTCCAGCACATCGGTCTGCCTACCAATGATATTGAAAAGACCATCGCCTTTTATGAGAAGCTGGGTTTTGAAGTCGTCCGCCGGGAGGATATCCCCTCTGACAAGGTGGCTTTCCTGAAGCTGAAGAACATGGTCATCGAAACCTATGAGAGCAAGTCCGGCCCCTGCGCCAAGGGCTTTGACGGTGCCATCGACCATGTGGCGTTGGATGTGGACGATGTGGAAGCTGCCTTTGAAGCTGTGAAGGCTGCCGGTTTGACTCCCATGACCGAAGAGATTCAGTATCTGCCTTTCTGGGACAAGGGTTTCCGCTTCTTCAAGGTTCTGGGTCCCAACAACGAGCCTGTGGAATTCGGTCAGATCCTGTAATATCATCAAAAAAGCCGCTGCGTTTGCAGCGGCTTTTTCTTATCGTCCGATGGAGATGCTCAGCATATCCAGAGCATCCATATAGTGATTATAGAAGGAGTCTACACCGGAAGGCACGCCCCGTGCCATTTCGAACCAATGGCAGGGTTCCAGACGGGCATTGTGGAAGGCATCGGCAAAGGGATCGCCAAGACCCATTGCCAGGGCATAGGGCAGCATTTTGTAGAAATACTGGGGATCCCGATGAAGCATCTGCAGCATGGCGGTGGAATCCGATTTGCGGATGGCACGGCGGAAACCTCTGGTCTGACCGAAGAGTTCCCGTCCGTATTCGTTGGGACGGCCACCACTGACGGTGGACCAGGAGAGGAACGCGGAAACCGCCACGGCAGGTGCCATAAACACACCCACTTCGCCAAGTCCGCCGAGGACCAGAAGCAGCAGACCGCAGGCGGTACCGATGCCGACCTTGGCCCAGTTGCTCAGATAGATCCCGGAGAACACACCGCGGAGCAGCATACTGAGGACACAGCCTGCCACCAGACCGAGGAATACGAACAGACCGTGAACCTTGTCTGGACCAAGGATGTCCATGGCGGCAGCGGTGGCAAGACCGCAGGCCAGATGGGCAATGCCCCGGACCAGGGAAGGGGACAGGCTGCGTCTATCGTAGAGCCGTCTGTGCCAGTAGCGGGGAATAATCTCCTGTGCCCGCTGTGCCACCTTCTGGTAGCGGGTACTGGCACCGTCACAGATATCGCTGCTGCCGAAGAGCAGGTCAAAGAGCCGCTGTTCGAATTTCCGCCGTTCATTGCCCATGGACATCCGCCGGCGGAGGATCACATGGCCGGATTTGTTGACGTAGAAGGAGAGGTAGCCAAGGGTTGCCCAATGACTCACCAGCAGATTGAAGTTGGCCTTGCTTCCTGCCAGAAGGAAGGGCAGATCGCCGGGATTGACGCCATCGGGGGGCAGGATGCGGGGACGGGCATGGATGGGAGCACCCTTGATGCCCTGCCACCAGACAACCAGACTCAGAACAGCCAGCACCACAGCGGAGATTCGCAGAAAGCCATTTCCGCCGCCGGTTTTGAAGTGGCCGGAGAAATAATCCTGAGGCACAGTCAGTGCCATGGAAAGGGAATCGCTGTCCTGCAGAATGTCGTTGACCGTAGCGGTGACGGCAGTGTCCGTCGTGCTGATGGTCATATAGTCTTCAATCAGATCGCCGTAATATCCGCTGGAGAAGACCGGTGTGGAAGCATAGATCTTCGGCAGGTTGACAGCCAGCGCCACCGTGCCCACGGGGTATTTCTGCTGCACCAGCAGGGGCAGATCCAGCTTCAGACTCTCCTCACCGGCGGATACCAGATCCTTGACGGTATAGGAAAGGGTGAAGGTCTGTTCACCGCTGAAACCGGCTTTGTTATGTACGGTCAGATACCGCAGATCATTTTCCGTGGCGGATTTTGTCCGCCAGCCGGCCACATCCCGGTTTCTGGCATTGAGGGGGAACGCAAAGGTGATGTCCTCCAGAATGCCGAAGATATTCATTTTGATGGTCTGGGTGATATGGGCTTCTCCCCGCTCATCCACAATACAGGTGATCTCCACCCGCTTGAAGGCAGTGGTGTTTTCCAGAGGGTCGACCTTCTCTTCCACCGGTGCTTCTTCCATCGCAGGGCCGTCAGACACCTGCACAGCGGAATCTTCATCGTTGAAGCGGGTGATCTCCTCTGGCTGTTCGCCTTCTTCTTCCGGCAGAGGTTCTGCCATTGCCAGGGGCAAGGTCAGCAGAAGACACAGCAGTGCCAGAACCGCAATGATCCGTTTCATATTAGGCCTCCTATGGTCACGCCCATGGGCGTTTGTCACAAAATTACACTACATTATAACACACATTGCAGAAAAAGAAAAGACCTATGGTATTTCGTCCGAAAACCGCTTTTTGCGATGGGGTTTGACATTATTTTTTCGAAAATTGTTTCCGTTTTGCATTCGTTTTGTCATCTTTCCCTTTACACCACGGCACTTTTGTGCTATACTGCTCATGGTAAATAATTGTATTCGTATTTCCTGTCAGAATCGGTCATACTGAAAGTAGAGTATGGTTCGGATTTGAGGATGAATGAGGGATAGATTTTGGTTAAGTATATTATCGAAGGCGGCGCACCGCTGAACGGAGAGGTCACGATCTCCGGCGCGAAGAATGCGGCGGTTGCCATCCTTCCTGCGACTTTGCTGGTCAACGGCAAATGTCATATTGAGAATGTACCCGATATTTCCGATGTGCGTCTGCTGCTGGAAATCCTCAGCGATATGGGCGCAGAAATCAGACGGCTCAGCCCCAATACCCTGGAAGTGGATTGCAGCAGAGCCAGAAATACAACGGCTCCCATCGATATGGTACGCCGGATCCGCGCTTCCTATTACCTGCTGGGCGCACAGCTGGGCCGCTTCGGTCATGCCAGAAATGCCATGCCCGGCGGCTGCAACTTCGGTGTCCGTCCCATTGACCAGCACATCAAGGGCTTTGAAGCCATGGGCGCTGTGGTGGAGCAGAGCGGCGGTTATGTGATCTGCGATGCACCGGAAGGCGGTCTGATGGGCGGCCATGTGTATCTGGATATCGTTTCCGTCGGTGCAACCATGAACATCCTGTTGGCAGCGGCGCGTGCCGGCGGCATGGCCATCATTGAAAACTGTGCCAAGGAACCCCATATTGTGGATCTTGCCAACTTCCTCAATGCCATGGGTGCCAGAATCTCCGGCGCAGGCACCGATGTCATCAAGGTCCGCGGTGTGAAAGAACTGCGTGGCGGCAGCTATTCCATCATCCCCGACCAGATCGAAGCCGGCACCTACATGGCTGCTGTGGCTGCGGCAGGCGGGGATGTGACCGTTCGCAACGTCATTCCCAAGCACATGGACTGTATTACTGCAAAGCTTCGCGAAATGGGTATGGTCATTCAGGAAGAGGATGACAGCATCCGTCTGGAAAAGACACGCCGGCTGAAGCGCGCCAATGTAAAGACCATGCCTTATCCCGGCTTCCCCACGGATATGCAGCCCCAGATCGCTGTGTGTATGGCTATGGCCAACGGCACCAGCATCGTGACAGAGGGTATTTACGATAACCGCTTCCGTTATACTGCGGAATTGAACCGCATGGGTGCTCATGTGCAGATCGAAGGCAAGGCTGCCATCATCGACGGTGTCAAGGAGCTCCACGGCTGCGAAGTCCGCGCCTGTGACCTCCGCGCCGGTGCTGCCATGATCATTGCGGCGCTGGCTGCCGAAGGTACCACGATCATTGAAGATGCCCAGTATATCGAGCGCGGCTACGAAGATATCATCGGCAAGCTGACGGCTCTGGGTGCAAAGATCAAGCGGATCGAAACCCATGATCCTTCCCCGTCCAGAAGCGCCGTTGGATAAAAAAATCAAAATCAGTCATCCTCAGGATGACGGATTTTTGTTTATACAAACAGTTGAATGATCCCGTACAGAATTGGCTGATGGAGCAGATAGAGCAGCAGGGAATGTCTGCCGCACCAGCAGAGGAAGGGAAAGCGATAAGGAAATGCGGGCAGCAGGCTTTGCTTGTTTTTGTAGACAGTCCTGCCGAGAACCGCGCCCAGGAAAAACCAGCCCAGGAAAGGAAAAAGGGGAAAGAAATCTCCGGAGGTGAAGCCCTTGGAGGTGAGTCCCAGAGGGAAGAGCCATGGAATGGATACGGTGACGGTGTCAAAATAAAAACCCAGAACAAGAATGGCAGCGGACAGTGCAGCCAATAGAACAGAGGGGAATTTTTGAAAAAGCGGCCAAAGAAGCATGCACAGTCCCAGCAGATGCAGCACACCGAACCAAATGATCAGCGAGGGGTGCAGAAAGCCCAGTTTGGCCATGACCCAGGTGACGGCGGTGATGACCATGGCGAAGCCAAAGACCTGCAGACCCCGGCGGATGGGTCGTTTTCCGAGGGTCACACACAAGCCGGAAAGCACCACGAAGAATATACCGACGGCTTTATTGTACAGCTGCATCAGAGGGTGCTGCAGATAAGGCAGTCCGAAAAAGACCTCCAGATCAAAGAGCAGGTGCAGACCGATGACACCGAGAATGCTGATGCCCCGCAGGGCATCCAGTTCCCAGATTCGCTGATGGTTCACTTTCATAGAACACCGCTTCCTGTTTTTTCTTTTATTATAGCATATTTTCTGCCAGTTCACAAACAGGACCCCTTTACAAGATGCGACATTTTTTGTAAAATATTATGTGAACTACAACCGAGGAGGGATACCCGTGCATATAGACGATCTGGAGCAGGAATTGGATGACCTTCTGGATGATATTCATAAAATCATAGATGATGAAGAAGAAGTACCGGTGATTTCCGACGAGGAAATGCCGGATATGTCTGCATTCCTGGGAGAGGAATTTGTCGAAGAACCGGCGGTTTCCGAACCCAAGTCGGTGCAGAAAAAAGAAGAAAAGCACTGGACACAAAAGCAAAAAGTGCCTTCTTATGTGAAGAAGCTGCAGGAAGATCCCCAGCAGGCTTATGCCAACTGGCTTTATGAGCAGGGGCAGAGAGAGGCAGAAAAGCAGGAAGAGCAGGTTGTTTTGGAAGAAATAGAAGTGCCGAAGAAGCGTAAACATGGCTTCCGGAATTTTGTGCTGGTTCTGTTGGCATTGGCCATTGCGGTGCTGGCATTGGTGGTGTTTGTGCTGCCGGAGCAGCCTGTGGCAGAAACAGGTCTGAGTGACCGCAAAGAGGGCGTTTCCACCATCTTGCTGGCCGGTACGGATATGGGCGGCCTGCGTACCGATACCTTGATGCTGCTGACGGTCAATGCATCGAAAAAGAGCCTTTCTCTGGTGAGCATTCCCAGAGATACGCTGGTCAACGGTACCTATGCCGTGCCCAAGATCAATGGCGTCTATGCGGCCAACAGCGGCGGCGAAGAGGGCATTGAGATGCTGATGACCCGTGTTTCCGAGTGCATCGGCTTCCGTCCCGACGGCTATATGATGATCCGTCTGGATGCCTTTGTGGAGCTGGTGGATGCCCTGGGCGGCGTGACCTTTGATGTGCCGGTGGATATGTACTATAACGACCCGGCGCAGGATCTCCACATTGATCTGGTGGCAGGAACCCAAACCCTGACCGGCGAAGAAGCCATGGGTGTGGTTCGGTTCCGCAGCGGCTATGCCGATGCAGATCTGGGGCGTGTGCAGGTGCAGCGGGACTTTCTCTCTGCCCTGATCAAGCAGGCTGTCAGCGTGGAGGGCATTGCCAAATCGCCGCTGCTGCTTCAAATCCTGATGGAACACACCGACAGCAACCTGACCGCCTCCAATTATCTGTGGATGGCGGAGAGCCTGCTGCTGATGGATCTGAGTCAGATTCAGACCGTTACCCTGCCCGGCACGCCCCGAACCATCTCCGGCGGCAGCTACTACGTGCTGGACCCGGAGTCTGTGGCCCAGACCGTCAACACCTACTGCAACCCTTATGAGACAGAGATTACGGCTTCGAACCTGACGATTCGAAGCAATTGACAAAGAAAGGCATTACAACTATGGACACCTTCTACATCGATCCCAAAAAGTATTACGGACGACTTG
>JAZNFJ010000063.1:0-8978 GCA_045589035.1 Candidatus Avilachnospira sp.
GGGACAGTTCCTTTGATCATCCCGTCTTTGCCTCCTGCGCCACCGCCGAAGGCTTTTGGGATGTGCTGAACGCCGTGGATGACGAATATCTGGTGGGCTGTCTGGACATCGGCCATGCGGAGATGGAATATATCAGCGGCAACAGTGGCACCGCCGCCATGATCCGCGCCTTAGGCAAGAAAATCCAGTGCCTCCACATCCACGATAACGATAAATGGCACGATCAGCACCAGATCCCCTTCTCCGGAAAGATCGACTTTGTCCCCATCGTCAAGGCTCTGAAGGACATTGGCTATGACGGCTGGTTTACACTGGAAGCCAGTGGTTATTACAAGGACTTCAACAAAGACAACATTTTTGACGGCATGCAGAACATGTACGCCGCCGTCAAAAAACTGGCAGATATGTTTGAAGAAGCATAAAGAAAAACCGCCCAAAGGGCGGTTTTTCTTGTTATATAGGATCTTTCACAAATTTGCCGTCATAGAGGACATAGACACCGTCAAAGCCCTGATCCTTCAAGTAGGCTCTGGCCTCCCGGAAGCCAAAATCCAAGGTTTCCGTGGTGTGGCTGTCGGAAGCGAGGACAACACCATTTCCGTTCTTTCTGAGAATCTGGAGCAGATTTTCAAACGGATACAGGGTCGTCCGCAGGTTTCTGCCGATGGCACCGGTATTCACCTCAAACAAGCATCCGGACTGTGCCGCTGCCGTCATGTACTGCTCTGCCACAGCATGATAAGCCTTGTTATCCAGAAACAGGTGATCGGCATACTCATCAAACTTGGTAATGAGGTCATAATGGCCGACAATATCCGGCTTTCTGGTGCAGATATACCGGCAGAAAGGCTCATAATAGGCATGGGCCATGGCCACCGGATCATAGGAAAACAGTTCCAGACACTTTTTGAAGTAGTCGTAGTTGGAATCAATGGGATAATACTTCCCATCCACGCAGTAATAGTGGCAGGAGCCGATGATGTAATCAAAATCCGCCCGGTTGGCAGGCTGCCAGGCATCCTCCTCCAGGCCCAGATAGACCTGGATTTTCCCCTTGTAGGCCTGCTGCAGGCGGCGGATCTCCTTGCAGTAGCCGACTGTGTCCTTCATGCAGTAGCGCAGGTCAAACTCCGTATAGCCGTGGCTGGAAAAACCGATGGCAGCCATACCCTTTTCCACGGCAGCCTGCACCACTTCCTCCGGGGTAAATTTCCCGTCACAAAAAGTGGAATGGATGTGATAATTGGCATTCATATCAGCGGAAACCACCTCTGGCAGTGACCGGAATCCGATCTACTACCTTGCCGTCATTGACCATATAGATACGGTCATGGAGATTGACCGTGGAGCAGCAATGACCGGGAATCAGCAGCACCTTGTCCCCCACCTTCAGTTCCTTGGAGGGATTGTGCAGCTGGAAATGCTCCTCGCTGGCAACAATATGGGAAACCTCGAAGCCAACGCACATGGGCATACCCTGATCCACGCCGCAGGACTTGACACCGGCATCCACCACAGCCAAACCGTCGCTGACGCTGACCACCGTAGTCAGCACAAACAGGGAATTTTCAAAGGGCAGGGCCAGTTCGCCGTAGGTGGCATCCATGAACAGATAGCTGCCGGCCTGCAGTTCCGTGTAAAGGCCGTCCTTTACCTTGATGGCAGCGGTGCCGGTGCTGCCGCCGGAGAGGGTTTTGACCTCAATGCTCTCAGCCTTCAGATAGGCCAGCAGTTCCCGGATCTTTTCGGTGTTTTTCGCCGTTTCCATCTGCCGTTCTTCCATGGTGACCATGTGGGAAATATGACCGGCATAGGCCTGAATACCGGCAAAGGTCAAATTTTCGCAAGTTTCGATATACTTTGCCAGCTTGGCCACATCTTCCTTGCGGGCGATGCCGCAGCGCTCCATACCGATCTCATATTCGATGAAGCAATGGATGGTAGAATCTGCCAAAGCCGCGGCTTTCTGCAGATCAGCGGCATTACCCTCGTTGTCCACGCAGACCGTCAGATGGCAGGCCTTGGCAAGATAGGCCACCTTGGCGATCTTGGCCTTGTCCACGATCTGATTGGCGATGAGAATATCCTCCACACCGCTGTCGGCCAGATCCATGGCCTCATCCAGCTTGGCGCAGGTCATGCCCACAGCCCCCTCGGCGATCTGCCGTCTTGCAATGGCGGCGCACTTATGGGATTTATAGTGAGGGCGCAGCCGCAACGTGCCACCGGCCAGCAATTCTTTCATTTTCCGGGCATTGGATAAAAAGGTGGTTTCCTCCACGATCAGCGCCGGAGTCGGAATATACGAAATCTGCATTGCAAACACTCCCTATTATATTTTTTCTATATTTTACTACACCTTTTTTCCCCTGTCCATATTCATCTTTGATTTTCTCTTGACAGTTAATACTATGCGTGATATAGTATTATGTGAGAGGAGGTATTTCATGGATATACAGCTGAAGCGGGGACTGCTGGATGTATGCGTCCTGTCCGCCATTAAAACGGAAGATTCCTACGGCTATCAGATCATCAAGGACATGAAGCCCTATGTGGAAATCTCCGAATCCACCCTATACCCCATTCTCCGCCGATTGGAATCCAACAATCTGCTGACTGTCCGCACCGCCGAATACAACGGCCGTCTGCGGAAGTATTATCACATCACCCCTCTGGGACTGGCCCGAATCGAAACCTTCAAAGAGGAATGGGCAGAACTTCTGTCCATCTATCAATACATTGCAAAGGAGCAGATGCCGAATGAATAAAGAAGCCTTTCTTTCCGCACTGAAAAACGCCCTGGGCAGTCTGCCCCGGAAGGAGCGGAAAAAGACCCTGGATTTTTACCGGGAACTGATCGATGACCGGCTGGAAGAAGGACTGCCGGAAGAAGCCATTTTCTCCGAAATCGGCACGCCGGAAGCCATTGCGGCGCAGGTCCTCTCGGAACTGCCGGAAAAGCCCCGGAAGAAAATCTCCGGCTGGGTGATCGTTCTGCTGGTTTTGGGCTTCCCCCTGTGGCTGCCGTTGCTAATCTCTGCCGCTGTGGTGGTGCTGGCGCTTCTTATCAGTCTCTTCGTCATAGAGCTGACCTTTGCCCTCTGCGGTGTGGCAGGTGTGTTGGGCGGATTGATCCTGCTGACCCTCTGGAAACCCTATGCTGCCCTGGCATTGATCGGTCCCGGTCTGGTATGCCTGGGTCTGGCGATCCCCCTCTTTTTCCTGTGCCTATGGATCGCCAAAGCCCTCTGGCGCTGGATCACAACCCCCTTCCGAAAGGAGCGCTGACCATGAAAAAATCCCTCATCATCCTTTCCGTCTGTCTGATCGTGGTGGGTCTGGCCCTCACGGCCGCCGCCATTTTTGCCACCAATTTCACCTTTGATTTCTTCGATCGGTGCAGCACCCAGACCGTCCACGAGATCACCGAGGATTTCCAGAACATCTCCATCCGGGTGGATACCTCCGATGTGCGGTTTTTCCTCTCCGACGACAACACCTGCAGGGTGGTCTCCACGGAGGCCAACGGACAGTATCATTTTGTACAGGTTGACAACAACACTCTGACCATCGGCCACGGTATCCAGCGATATTGGTATGAGGCCCTTTTTTCTTTTGGTAATATGGCTTTGGATATTTACCTGCCCCGGAGCCGGTATGTCGCCTTTCACCTTGGCAGCGACACCGGCGATCTGGATATGCCCGCTGATTTTCTGTTTTCCACGGCAGATATCGAAACAGACACCGGCGATATCCGCTGGCAGGCTAATCTCTCCGGTAAGCTTTCCATCTCCGCCGACACCGGCAATATCACCTTGCTCAACTGCAGTATGGGCAAGCTGGAGCTGGACGCCGACACCGGCGATATCCATTTGACCGACACCGTTGCCGCAAATATGATGGATATCGAAACCAACACCGGCGATGTGACCTTTGACCGGGCCGACGGCGGCAGCATCCATGTGGAAACCGACACCGGCGACGTCACCGGCACCTTTGCCACGGAAAAGCTCTTCCGCGGTGAAAGCGACACCGGCAGAATCCCAATCCCATGGGACACCCGGGGCGGCGACTGCATCGTCACCACCGACACCGGCGATATCAAACTCTCCATAGCACAATAAGAGAAGCCTCCCTTTTGGGAGGCTTTTTCTGTTGCGAATTTTCCGGATTTGCGGTACTATATAGGTAACTTTTCAGAAAGGAACGGTGGTTATGGGAAAATCTTTGCTGGAAGCCGCTAAAACCCTGCTCATCGCGGTGCTGATCTGCACTATGATATTGTTGTTTGCCGCCTCCATCCCCGCTGATGTGGTCCGCAGTACCCCTTGGCTCTCCACCGTTCTGCAGCCCTTTGGTCCCCTGCTGGGTCTGCCTGCGGCGGAACTGACCTATGTTTCAGAGAATCAGGCTGTCCAGACTGCTGCCCAGCCTTTGACTATCTCCATCCGCAATTCCTCCGGGCGATATACGGCGCAATGGGACTCCACCGCTCTGGACACCGCCTATGCAACTCTTGGCGGTATGCTGGGTCAGGCTCTGGACACCGCCGAAACATTCGAGGAGGTCCGGGAATTCCGCCTGACGGAAGCATTGAAGCAGCCCAGCGTGTTTTTCGACTACGGTTTTTCCCTGCCCGCTTCTTTGGCAGCTTCCTGGCTGGATGCCGAAATCGGCATTTCCGGTTCCAATGCCTCCCACTTCGTTCTGGCATTGGAAAACGGCAATGTCTGGCTGTATCTGGCAGACAGTTCCCCCCTGCGCGCAAAAACACAGGTGGATGCCGCGGAATTTTCCGCCTTGCTGGAACAGTTCCAGCCGGACGGCTCTGCCTTTGCCTTTGAAACCGACAGCCATCTGGCTGCTCTGACCATTCTGCCCGGCTCTGTGCCACGGCTCATGGGTGCCCGGACAGAACCCCTCTACAGCACCCGCTATGTGGATGCCCTTGCCAACAATCTGGGCTTCAATCCCTACGATACGGGCCGCTACACAGACAGCAGTGGCGTGACCCATTTCAGCGAAACCGGCGGTAGTCTGAAGATCTCTATTGAAGGTGATATTCTCTTCTCCGCCACCACCGCCAGAATCACATCCCCCGGCAGCAGCACGGAAACCCTGGTGGAAGCTGCCCGTTCTCTGCTCAATCTGGCTGTGGATACCTCCGGCAATCCTGCCCGGATGTACCTTTCCGGCATCACCCGGGAGGAAAACCGCACCACCTGCACCTTTGACTATGTCCTGCGGGGTGTTCCCGTCCGCTGGCCGGATGGACCTGCCGCAACGGTGGTCTTTACAGACCAGACCGTCACGGAACTGCAGCTGAAAGCCGTCACCTTTACCTTTACAGATGACCCTCAGTATCTGCTACCCCCGGCGCAGACCTCTGCCATTTTGCCCAAGGATGGTCAACTGCAGCTGCAATACCATGTTTCCGGCAATCAGCTGTCTGCCGGCTGGGCCAAGTAGGTATTCTCAACTCACGCAAAGGAGGTGTTCTCTTGCCTGCACCGAAACTGAAAAATCTTGCCATTCTCATTCTTCTGGTGGCCAATTTGGTACTGGCACTGGTGGTCTTCCCCAGCCGCGTCGGTGTCCGACAGGAAACCGAGGCTCTGCACCGCTCTCTCTGCGACCTCTATGCCCAGCGGGAGATCACCCTTTCTCCGGAAGTCATTCCCGATACTACCTCTCTATATGTACTGGAGCTGACGGAAGACAGCGAAAGCGATCTGCAGGCTGCCACAGCATTGCTGGGCCAGCAGCTGCTGGTACAGGACGATTCCACCCGCTATCTCAGCTCCTACCGCTCCGCTCAGGGCGATTGCAGCATCAGCCGCAGCGGTGAATTTTCCGCCCAGCTGATCCAGACCAAACCGGATCGCGATTTGAAGCGAGCCTGTGAAAAGCTGCTGAAAGCCATGGGTTTTTCCCATCTGCCCCTGCCGGAACCCCAGAATCAGGCCATCACCGCCACGCAAACCATTCTGGACATTCCCATTTTCTCCAAGGGACTGACCTTCACGTGGCGCGACGGCTGTCTGATTTCCCTGGAAGGTATTTTCTTCACCGGCACCAACACTCTGAAACGGGTCAGTGACGAAGCCTGCATCACCGCCGCTGATGCACTGGTGCACTTCCTGGATGCCGCCTATGACCTGGGCTGGGTGGGCAGCGAGATCACCGCCATCCGGCAGTGCTATATTCGCTCGGAAACCGCCGCTGCCACCGCTGTCCGTCTGACCCCCGTTTGGCAGTTGGATACAGACACCGGCACCTTCCTTGTCCACGGCATGAACGGCGATGTGACCCCGGTGACATAAAAAAACAGATCGCTTTGCGATCTGTTTTTTTATGTTCTTCGATAACCCGTTTCAAAATCCACCTGATTCAAAAGCGGCTCATTATCCAGATACCGCCGGAGGTTTTCTGCCGCCAGCCGGTAGATTTTATCTTCCATTTCCCCCACATGGCCAAAGCTGGCGCCGGAAATATGTGGTGTGAGAATCACCCGCTCCAGATCCCACAGAGGGCTGTCCCCGGGCAGCGGCTCCGGGTCGGTCACATCCAATCCGCAGCCACCCAGATGCCCCTCCAAAAGCACCTTTTCCAGTGCCTTCGTATCAATGAGATTTCCTCGTCCGCAGTTAAGCAGCAGTGCCGTCGGTTTCATGGCGCGAAGCCGGTTTTCATCCAGAAGGCCCTTGGTTTCTGCCGTTCCCGGCAGGCAGCAGGCCACCACATCGGCATTGGGCAGCAGTTCATCCAGCTGCTCCAGGGTGTACATTTCGTCAAAACAGGGCAGAATGCCTTTTTGGCGGCGGATTCCCAGAACCTTGCAGTCAAAGCCCTGCAGCCGCTTTGCCAAAGCCTGTCCAATATCTCCCGCGCCCAAAATCAGCACAGTTTTGCCTTCCAATGTGCCCTCCTGCCAGTGTTCATCCCAAACATGGGCTTTTTGCAGGCAGTCATAGTGGCGCAGCTGCCGGTAAAGGCTGAGAATACATGCCATCATATGCTCGGCAATGGTCACGCCGTAGGCACCGGAGCCGTTGGTAAACAGAGCATCTTCCGGGAAATCGTCTTTCTGATACCGATCCACACCCGCCCAGACCAGATGGAACCACCGCAGGTTCGCAAAGCCACTCAGTTCCTTGGGCGAACAGTCACCAATAACCACATAGGCAGAAGGATCCATACCAAACTGCAGCTGGCATCTGCCGGCAGCCGCTTCTTCCAGCCAAGCCCGGTGGCGGGCTTTCACCGGGGTCGTTACGCAAACTTTCATACTTCCTCGGTCATGGGCAGATCCACCACAATGGGCCCATGACCCATGGCAGGCAGCAACTTCTCCAGCAGATCCTCCCGGGAGAAGCTGAGGGTAGAGGTGCTGATGCAGGGGTGGCAGGCCACAAAGGCATCTTCATAAATAGGCTTGTCCATAACCAGCTGCACCCTGTTTTCCTTGTCGTTCATCAGTCCCAGCACCGTCACAGAACCGGGATGCACTCCCAACAATTCCACCATGTCCTCGCCATCGGCAAAACTCAGGCGGGAAACCTCCAGCTGTTTGGAAAGATCCTTGGTCTTGAAGACCTTATCGCCTTCCATCATCAGCATATAATACTGAGTCTTCTGGCGGTTGCAAAGGAACAGGTTCTTGCAGATGGGCCAGCCCAGCACCCGCTCCACTTCGTGGCAGGCTTCAATGGTATCGGCTGCGCTGTGATCCACGCGGCTGTACACGATTCCCAGAGAATCCAGCAGGTCGTAGCAGGCCAGTTCCGCCGGGATACGGTTCACCGGATCGGCAGCCGCACCCGCACCGGTGGTGCGGACAGGTCTGCCCAGATATTTTTGTTCGTCAATATAGAAATGTTCCATGGAATTTATCCTCGTCTGATTTCCAGATTTTCTACTGTCACAGCCGTTTCGTAGGGGTTGCAGTAGGCATTGACCGTCTGCGCCACCAGTTCCGGATCCAGCACATAGTAGGAGCCGCCCAGATCTCTGGGCGTACCGGGAAGGGTGACCATCTGCACCTGACGCAGGTTGCACATGGCGGCTCTCTCCGCCAGCCACAGGTAGTTGGCAACGGTCAGATTGGATTCCGTGTGGGTCATCAGGATATTGAGCAGTTCCGGTGTCTTGAGGACACCTTCCACACTCACCAGCTGTTTCACCATGGCCGCCAGCAGATCCCGCTGCACCTGCACACGGCCCAGATCCGCATCGGTATAGCCGGAACGGAACCGCGCCACACCCATGGCCTGCTCACCGTTGAGGGTCTGCAGGCCGGCCTTCAGGTCGATATACAGATTCTGGGCAGGATCGTTGTAGAACATATCCACAGGCACCTGGAATTCCACGCCGCCCATGGCATCCACCAGCTCCACAAAGCCGTCCAGATGGATCAGCATGTAGCCGTCGGGCTGGAAGCCGATACACTGGGAAACACGGGTCATCAGCATTTCGATGCCTTCTTCGCCGCCGTTGTTGACCGCATAGACGCTGTTGATCTTTGGCACGGCATAGGTGCCATTGACCAGGGTATCTCTGGGAATGCTCACAAGGGAGAGCATCTCGTTGGGCCGATCCACGGTCAGGAGCATGAGGGTGTCCGTCCGCATACCGCCCTCGTCGGTGCCGACGAGAAGGATGGTGGAAACGCCCTCTCTGCGCGGGCCGGGACCTTCGGCGGCAACGGGCTGTTTGGGCAGCAGCATCACCGCCGCTGCCGCCGCCAGCAGAATCAAAAACAGCAGAATCAGCAGGAAATTGCGGAAGCCGTGGCGTTTTTTCGGCTTCGGCGGCTCCGGCTGGGGGATGGGAGGCGAATCGCTGCGGCCCTGCTCGTAGAGCCAGTCGGCGTAGGCCTGCGCCTGATTGTTCTGCAGCTTGGCCACATGTCTGGGAAGCCGCTGCTGCTGCGTCCAGTAGGCAGGCTTCCGCGGGGGCTTTTCCTCCCCGTAAATATG
>JAZNFJ010000064.1:0-2469 GCA_045589035.1 Candidatus Avilachnospira sp.
GGCACCACTCCCTACTGTGTGAAGACAGTTGCTGTTCTGAACAGCTGGGGCAAGATGCGAGCCTGGGGCTGCCATATGGTCCACCATGCTCTGTACCAGAAGCAGAACTACTCCTACGCGGGCATCATCGAAGCTTTGTCCGGCGCTCCCTTCGATGTGAAGTTCATCTCCTTTGATGATATTCGCAAGGATGCATCCATTCTGGATAATATCGATGTTATCATCAATGTCGGTGACGGCGACACCGCCCATACCGGCGGTATTGAGTGGGAGGATGCAGCCATTTCCTCTGCAATCCGGAGGTTTGTCCACAATGGCGGCGGCTTCATCGGTGTAGGTGAGCCCTCCGGCCACCAGTACCAGGGTCACTTCTTCCAGCTGGCAAATGTGCTGGGCGTGGAGAAGGAAACCGGTTTCACGCTGAACTACGATAAATACAACTGGTCTGAAAATCCCGACCATTTCATCCTGGCTGACGTGGCTGATGAGGTGGACTTCGGCGAGGGTAAGAAGAACATCTATGCCTACGAAGGTACTGACATTCTTGTTCAGAAGGATAAGGAAGTTCAAATGGCTGCAAATGCATTTGGCAATGGCCGCAGCGTCTATATCTCCGGTCTGCCTTACTCCTTTGAAAACAGCCGTGTTCTGTATCGTGCCATTTTGTGGGCAGCCCATGGTGAAGAGAACCTGTACAAGTGGTTCTCTACCAACTACAATGTGGAAGTCCATGCCTTTGTTGCAAACGGCAAGTATTGCGTGGTCAATAACACGTATGTGCCTCAGGATACCACTGTTTACACCGACAATGGCAGCTTCGAGCTTCATCTGGATGCCAACGAAATCAAGTGGTATAATCTGTAAAAGAATAAAAGTTGAAGGCGTGCCGTTTATCGCGGCACGCCTTTGTTCATCGATTGCGAGGTGAGATTGCAGCCATTTCCTGCAGCCAGGGGAGAGTATAGGCAAAGAAGGCTTTGAAGGATGCGCACAAATGGTGTGACAGAATCATTATCTCCATCCGGCGATCAAAACCCTACTGGGGTGTTTTATGGGTTCCTGCGGGAAAAGCAAAAAAAGAGACTGGCTAAAGCCAGTCTCTTTTTTGGTGAACGACGGCACTCGGAATACAAATACTATGCCCTAATCCGCCGTCAATTTCATGCAGGGTGATGGTTCGGTCATCTCCGGAGTAGTTAAAAGTAAGGACGACCTTATCATCATAGACGAACACCGAGTTCAGAAACGTCTTGATCAACCGCTTTTGACAGTCGATGTCCGAGTAGTCCATTCCGGCAAACTGATGGAGGAAGAACACGATATGCTCTTTCTTCAGGGCCAGATCCTCTTTCAGTTTGGCTGCTGCCAGTGCCACACGGAGATCCTTTTTCTGCTCCTCCAACTCATTCATGCGGTCCTTGGTGCTCTCATTGAAGATACCTGCCTCGATGGCTCGGAGCAGATTGTTGATGGCCCGGTCGGTTTCGTCCAGAGCCTTCTGCAGGGATTTGGTGTAGGTGGTATCCGTATTTTGCGCCAGGAAATACTGGTATGTGTTTTCTGCAATGAATTCCAGCAGTTCTTCGTTTCGGACCAGTCTGAGGAGATGCTTCAGTACGAGGGTTTCAATCCAGTCCTGCCGGACAGCCCGCTTGGTGCAGAGCTTTTTCTTCTTGGCGCTGCAGATGTAATAGTGATGCTTCACCTTCTGCTTACTGGTGCCGCAGATACCTGTCATGCCGGCACCACACTTGCCGCAAAAGATCTTGCCAAACAGGATGTAATCCACCTTGGCCTTTTTGTGGGCACCAGCCTTTTGATTGAATGCCAGCAGATCCTGAACCTTATTGAACACATCCACATCGACGATAGGCGGCACGGAGTTTTCAATGCTGACTTCGCCGTTGTATTCGTAGGTGCCAATGTATTTCTTGTTCTTCAGCACTGTCCGCAGGCTGTTATGGGTAAAAGCATGGCCTCTTGAGGTCCGTAACCCCCTATCATTCAGAATCTTGACGATTTCTGTGATAGTTTTTCCTTCGGAGTAAAGCTGGAAGATATCCCTTACCACAGGTGCATACTTGGGATCGACTTCATACTTTTTGTCGGCTGTGATGGTGTAACCCAATGGGCAGGTGCCGCCGGTGTATCGCCCCTTTTGGGCACAGGTTTTCATACCTCTGCGGACGTTCTGGGATAGCTGCTCGGAATAGTAGGCGGCCATGCCTTCAATGACGGCTTCCAGAATGATACCCTCTGGGGTGTCCGGGATGGCTTCGGCCACATAGTAGATTTTGATGCCGTTTTTCTTCAGATGATACTTGTTGAGAGCGATCTCCTCTTTGTTTCGTCCGATCCGGTCGGTTTTCCAGACGATCAGTGCGTCAAATGCGTGTTTTGCCGCGTCGGCAAGCATAAGCTGAAACTGTTCTCTGTTGTCGTTTCGCCCGGTCTGCGCGCGGTCGGCAT
>JAZNFJ010000065.1:0-3910 GCA_045589035.1 Candidatus Avilachnospira sp.
GCATTGCAGGCTCTGGGCGGCAGAAAACTGCCCACAGGTGATGTAGGCTATGAGATCGATGTGTTTCCCTGCATACCTGTGCAGGTGCTGTTCTGGGAGGGTGACGAAGAATTTCCCGCCCAGTGCAATCTGCTCTTTGACAAAAGTGCCACGGATTTTATCCATGTAGAGAGCATTGTGACCATTGCTTCAGAAATCTTGCGGCATCTGGCGGATCTTGCACAGCTGCCCATCCAAGGCACACCTTTCTGAGTTCCCCAAGGTTGTCATTCCAACCTCTGACCGCTATAATAAAAGAAAAAACTTGCGAGGAATTGATTATGTCTGATGTTATCGCCGCTGTTGCCACCGGCTGGCAGCCCTCTGCCATCGGCATTCTGCGGCTTTCCGGTGATGGTGCCATCGCCATCGCCCACGAGGTATTTACCCCCCGCTTCCCTGCACAAAAAAATGCCGCCGACCGCACCCTCATCATGGGCTGGCTCCATGACAAGCAGGGACGGATCATCGATGAAGTGCTGCTGACCGTTTCCCATGGGCCCAACTCCTACACCGGCGAGGACACGGCGGAATTTCAGTGCCACGGCTCTCCTGCCGTCCTGACCGCAGGGCTGGAAGCTCTCTTTGAAAAGGGTGCCAGACAGGCAGGACCCGGTGAATTTACCAAGCGCGCCTTCCTCAACGGACGGATGGATCTGACTCAGGCAGAAGCCGTCATCGATCTGATCGATGCCGAAAGCGCCGAAGCTGCCGCCAATGCCGTCGGTCAGCTGGGCGGTGCCATGCTGCGAAAAATCGCGCCCATTTATGACCGGATGACCGATCTGATGGCACATTTCCATGCCGTTCTGGACTATCCCGATGAAGACATTGATCCCTTTGAATTGCAGCAGTTCCGGGGGCAGCTGGAACAAGATTCCGATACCCTTTACAAGCTGCTGTGTACCTACGGCAGAGGTCAGGTGCTGAAAAAAGGTCTGCGGGTTGCCATTCTTGGCCGCCCCAATGCAGGCAAATCCAGCCTGCTCAATGCACTGGCCGGATTTGACCGGGTCATTGTGACGGATATTGCAGGCACCACCCGGGATTCCGTGGAAGAAACCGTGAAGCTGGGCCGCCATCTGCTTCGTCTGGTGGACACCGCCGGCATCCGGGAAACCGATGATGTGATC
This sequence comes from Candidatus Avilachnospira sp., assembly GCA_045589035.1. GTDB lineage: Bacteria > Bacillota > Clostridia > Oscillospirales > Oscillospiraceae > Avoscillospira. The sequence goes on from JAZNFJ010000065.1 coordinate 1,173, forward strand.
GAAAAAATGGGTGTGGAACGGGCGGAAGCCGCCGCATCCAAGGCCGATCTGGCCATTTACGTCTGCGACGGCTCCCAGAGCCTGACTGCGGAAGACCTGCGGGCACAGCGTGCCGCCATGGATGCTCCCAGAGCCATTGCTGTATTGAATAAACAAGATCTGCCTCAGCAGACCGCACCTTCCGACCTGCCCTTTGACTGGGTGATCCCCATGTGCGCCAAGACCGGTGAAGGTCTGGATCAGCTGGAAGATGTACTGGACACCCTCTATGCCGATGATACCCCCTGCGACGGCTCTATTCTGACCAATGCCAGACAGGCTGATGCCGTCCGCAGAGCCGGAAAAGCCATGGAGCAGGCGCTTTCCTCCATGGCACAGGATATGACCCCCGATGCTGTTCTGGTGGATGTGGAAGCCGTCATGGAGGCCCTGGGTGAGATCACCGGACAGACCATGCGGGAAGAGATCACCAACCGCATCTTTGAGCGGTTCTGCGTGGGCAAATAATCATCGGAAAAAGATCAGAGAGAACCATGTGACGATATTGCCGTTGAAAAACTCAATGCCAAATCGCTCGCAAAGTTCTGTGACCAGAATGCCGTGGCTTTCCACACAGGGGAACATCTTCTCCGGGTGGCGGCAGGAGCCGTCGGGATAGGAGCACTCTGCACAAAGGGCGCAGGCCTCCGTGGAAAGAGTCATAGTTTCACACCCCTGAGCCTTCACCAGATCCGCCACCTGATGGGTGATTCCCTCATGGTCGGCACGGGTAGCGAGAGTCTGCTCCAGATTTTCAATATCATCCACTTCCGTCACTGTGGAGATCAGCAAAAATTCCGGATAGGACAGGCACTTGCTCTGACAGTCCTCCACCGAACCTACTGCAGGGGGACAGGCCCATGTCTTTCCGTACATGGGGCACTCCTCTTTACAGATGTGGCGCACCCGCTCCGTGAAGGTCAGTTCCTCCGAAGAGAAGAACGCATATTGAAAAAGAGGCAGTTCAGACAGCTGCTGCTCCAATAATTCGCGATCCATATTCATCCGTCCTTTCTGAAATATTGTAGCCTGCCGCAAACCGTTCGTCAAGTCAGTGGTTTTTCAGTTGATTTGCAACCGTTTTCGTGGTATGATTCAAAAAAATACGCCATTGGAGGTAATTACCATGGATTATAAGAAACTGCAGAACGGCAGCGACATCCGCGGTGTCGCTCTGGAAGGTATCGAAGGTCAGCACGTCAATCTGACCGAACAGGCCACCCGTGACATTGGCCGGGGCTTTGCCCTGTGGCTGAAGGCACGCATGAACAAGGATGTTCTGACTGTGGCTGTTGGCCGCGACTCCCGTCTTTCTGGTGAAACGCTGTGCAGCTGGCTGTGCGAAGCCATGTGCGCCCAGGGCATCCGCGTCACCAACATCGGCATGGCTTCCACCCCTGCCATGTTTATGTCCACCGTCACCGGCGAGAACCCCTATGACGCTTCCGTTATGATCACCGCCAGCCATCTGCCCTTCAACCGCAACGGCTTCAAGTTCTTCACCAAGGACGGCGGTCTGGAAAAGCAGGACATCGCTGCCATTCTGGCTTATGCAGAAGGCAATGAAACCACCGGTCTGCCCGCAGCCAAGCTGGAAACCGGCAGCTTTATGGATGCCTACTCCGCCATTCTGGTGGAAAAGGTCCGGGCAGCCACCGGTGCAGAGAAGCCTCTGGATGGCTTTAAGATCGTCGTCGATGCCGGCAACGGCGCAGGCGGCTTCTATGTGGAGAAGGTCCTGCAGCCTCTGGGCGCAGACACCACCGGCAGCCAGTTCCTGGATCCCGATGGCTCCTTCCCCAACCACATTCCCAACCCCGAAGACAAGGATGCCATGGCTGCCATCACCAAGGCTGTGGCCGACAACAAGGCTGACTTCGGTATTATCTTTGATACCGACGTGGACCGCGCCGGTGCTGTGCTGGCTGACGGCTCCGAACTGAACCGCAACCGCATCATTGCCATGCTGGCCGCCATTTTGATGAGAGAGTATCCCGGCACCACCATCGTCACCGATTCCATCACCTCCACGGGCCTTGCCGATTTCATCGCCAAGCGCGGCGGCATCCATCACCGCTTCAAGCGCGGCTACCGCAATGTTATCAACGAGGCCATCAAGCTGAACAACGCCGGTCAGGATTGCCAGCTGGCCATGGAAACCTCCGGTCACGGCGCATTCAAGGAGAACTATTTCCTGGATGACGGCGCTTACATCATCACCAAGCTGCTCATTGAGCTGGCCCGCGGCAAGAAGGAAGGCTACACTCTGGACAGCCTGATTGCCGATCTGGCAGAGCCTGCTGAGAGCAAGGAATTCCGCTTCAACATCCTGCTGGAGGACTTCAAGCCCTACGGTCTGGAAGTGCTGGAGAAGCTGGAAGCCTATGCCGCCAAGCAGAATGGCTGGAGTATTGCGCCCAACAACTTCGAGGGTGTCCGCGTCAATCTGGACGATGCCCACGGCAACGGCTGGTTCCTGCTCCGCATGAGCCTCCACGATCCTCTGATGCCTCTGAACATCGAATCCGATACTGCCGGCGGTGTTCTGACCATCGCCAAGGAACTGTCCGCTTTCCTCGCCACCTGCGACAAGCTGGATGTTTCCAAGTTCAACGATTTCGTGAAGTAAGATACTTAAAATCCCCAAGCCGAATGAACTGAACCAGTAAAATCGGACAATAGACAAAATCCCCCCTGAT
>JAZNFJ010000066.1:0-12657 GCA_045589035.1 Candidatus Avilachnospira sp.
GTGGCTTTGGCGGCGGCTTCGGCGGCTTTGACGGCTTCGATCTGGGCAGCATCTTCGGCGATTTCTTCGGCGGCGGTTCCTCCCAGAGCCAGCGCCGCAACGGCCCCGCCCGGGGACAGAATCTGGGTGTGGAGCTGGAAATCACCTTTGAAGAAGCCGCTTTCGGCTGCGAAAAGGAGATTTCCTTCGGCCGTATCGAAAACTGTTCCACCTGCTCCGGCTCCGGCTGCAAAGCCGGCACCCAGCCGGAAACCTGCTCCCGCTGTAATGGCCGCGGCACCATCCGCACCACCCAGAACTTCATGGGCATGGCCATGCAGTCCGAAAGTCCCTGCCCCACCTGCGGCGGCAAGGGCAAGCTGATCAAAGACCCCTGCAATGTCTGTAAGGGCAAGGGCAAGGTCCGCCGGAACAAGACCCTGAAGGTCAATGTGCCTGCCGGTATCGACCACGGCCAGTCCTTCCGCCTTCGCGGCGAAGGCAACTGCGGCTCCAACGGCGGCCCCAGCGGCGATGTGCTGGTGACGGTTGGTGTGAAGAAGCATGCCATCTTCGAGCGGGACGGCGCCAATGTCCTTTGCGAGATGCCCATTTCCTTCACCCAGGCGGCTCTGGGCGCAGATATCGAAGTGCCCACTCTGGACGGCAAGGTCCGCTACAATGTTCCCGAAGGCACCCAGACTGGCACCACCTTCCGGCTCAAGGGCAAGGGCATTCCCTATGTGGGCTACAAGAATCGCGGCGACCAGTATGTGACTGTGGTAGTGGAAACCCCCACCAAGCTGACCAAGGAGCAGAAGGAACTTCTGCGGAAGCTGGACGACTCCATGGGTGAGGACGGCCAGCCCCGGAAAAAGAGTTTCTTCGAGAAGCTGAAGGATACATTTGATTAAAAAAGGACGCCCTTTGGGGCGGGCTTTTGTCACTTTAAACGACGAAATTCCCATTGACAGCCGAGGAAAAAAGTGGTATCATTCCTCTTGATAGTAGAGGCGCGGTATGGATCAGTACCTTGCGGTGTGAGGGCTTCACAAGCCTGTGCCGCCGGAGAAAGGCCCCACCGCCGAAGAGCATCGAGGTGTAAGATGGCTCTGGGCGTGCAGAAAAAATCTGTACGACTGTCGCAAACAACTGCGGAGTGCTACTGTCATGCACGGACCCCGGGCAACCTTTTTTACCTGTGGATTCGCGTTTTGACACGATGGCAGTCGACCGCAGGTCGGCTGTTTTTTCTTTCCGCAAATCTTTCTTTAAAGGAGTTTTGATTATGTCCAAGAACCCCATTTTCCGCGGTGCAGCCACCGCACTGGTGACCCCCCTCAACGAAAGCGGTATTGATTTCGAAGCCTTTGGCCGTTTTGTGGATTGGCAGATCGAAGAAGGCATCAATGCTTTGGTCGTCTGCGGCACCACCGGCGAAGGCTCCACCCTCACCGATGCAGAACACCGGGCTGCCATCTCCTTCGTGGTGGATCGGGCAGCAGGCCGTGTGCCCGTCATTGCCGGTACCGGCTCCAACGACACCTCCTATGCCATCGAACTGACCAAGCATGCCTGCGAAGCCGGTGTGGATGCCTGTCTGGTGGTCACCCCCTACTACAACAAGACCACACAGGCCGGTCTGGTGGCCATGTACAATGCCATTGCCGATGCCTCCACCAAGCCTTTGATTCTCTACAACGTCCCCTCCCGTACCGGTGTGGGCATCCAGCCTGCTACCTATGCCAAGCTGGCTGACCATCCCAACATCGCCGCCATCAAGGAAGCCAACGGCAACATCTCCTCTGTGGTGGAAACTGCCGCTCTGGTGGGCGATAAGCTGGATATCTACTCCGGCAACGACGATCAGATCGTGCCCATCATGGCCATGGGTGGTCTGGGTGTCATCTCCGTTTTGTCCAATGTGCTGCCCCGCCAGACTGTGGAACTTTGCGACAAGTTCTTTGCCGGTGATGTGGCAGGTGCCGCCAAGATGCAGTGCGACATGCTGGAACTGATCAACTCCCTGTTCTGCGAAGTCAATCCCATTCCCGCCAAGGCTGCCGTGGCCGCTCTGGGCTTCTGCGAAGACTATCTGCGTCTGCCTCTGGTGCCCATGAGCGAGCCTAACCGCCAGCGGCTGTATGCCGCCATGCGCGCCAACGGTCTGGAGGTCTGATTATGAACATCATCATCCACGGCTCTACGGGTCGTATGGGTCAGAATCTGCTGAAACTGACAGAAAAGAGCCACAATCTGGCTGCCGCTGTCAGCATTGAGCAGGAAACCAATGCCGCGGAGAAGCAGTATCATTCTCTGCCGGAATTTGACGGCGCAGCCGACCTGATCATTGATTTTTCCCATCACACCGCCATCGGCGCGGTGCTGGACTATGCCAAGGCAAGAAAGCTGCCCGTGGTCATCGGCACCACCGGCCACACCCCTGAGGAACTGGCTGCCATTGCCGATGCCGCCAAGGAAATTCCCGTATTCCACGCCGGCAACTACTCTCTGGGCATTGCCGTTTTGATGAATCTTGCCCGCCAGACTGCAAAGGCCTTCCCCGATGCAGAGGTGGAGATCGTGGAAACCCACCATGACCAGAAGCTGGATGTGCCCAGCGGCACCGCCCTCATGCTGGCAAAGGCCGTCAAGGACAGCCACACCGAAGCCACTTGCAACATCGGCCGCCACGAAAACGGCAAGCGGGACCCCAAGGAGATCGGCATCCATTCCCTGCGTATGGGCAATGTGGTCGGCATCCACGAGGTCATCATCGCCACCGGCACCCAGACCATCACCCTGAAGCACGAAGCCCATGACCGGATGCTCTTTGCAGAAGGCGCTATGGTGGCTGCAGAATGGCTGGTGGGCCAGAAAGCCGGTCTTTACAACATGGAGATCATGCTGGAGGGCTGATTATGACGAGTACCATTCGCGTTGGTGTGCTGGGCTTCGGCAATCTGGGCAGAGGTGTTCTGCTTTCTTTGCAGCAGAACCCGGATATGGAGCTTCTCGGTGTATTCACCAGAAGAGATCCCTCCCAGCTGACCGGTCTGCCTGCCGGCACACCGGCTTACAAAATTGATTCTTTGATGGATTTTCTGGATAAACTGGATGTGCTGATCCTCTGCGGCGGCAGCGCCACGGATCTGCCCCGTCAGACCCCGGAATATGCCAAATATTTCAACGTGGTGGACAGCTTCGACACCCATGCCAAGATCCCGGAGCACTTTGCCGCCTGCGATGCAGCGGCCAAGGAGAGCGGCCATGTGGCCATGATCTCCGTGGGCTGGGACCCCGGTCTGTTCGGCCTGCAGCGGTTGGGGGGGGAGTGTGTTCTGCCCGTGGGCAGCACCTATACCTTTTGGGCCAAGGGTGTCAGCCAGGGTCATTCCGATGCCATCCGCCGCATCGAAGGTGTGGTCGATGCCAGACAGTACACCGTTCCCGTGGAAGAAGCCATGGAGCGGGTCCGTTCCGGTGAAAACCCGCAGCTGACCACCCGGGAAAAGCACACCCGCGTGTGTTATGTGGTGGCGGCGGAGGGTGCTGACAAGGAAGCCATCCGGACTGCCATTGTCACCATGCCCAACTACTTTGCCGACTACGATACCACCGTCCATTTCATCTCTCAGGAGGAACTGGACCGGGATCACAAGGGTCTGCCCCACGGCGGCACGGTGATCCGCAGCGGTGTTTCCGCATCCGGCAACCAGCACCGGGTGGAATATGCCCTTGCGTTGGATTCCAACCCGGAATTTACCGCCAGTGTGCTGGTAGCCTACGCCAGAGCGGCTGTACGGATGCAGAAAGAAGGCATGTCCGGCTGCAAGACTGTTCTGGATGTACCCCCTGCATACCTTTCCCCGAAAACTGATGCAGATCTGAGAAAAGAACTGCTGTAAAAAGAGAAACGGATTGCTGCAAGTGCGGCAATCCGTACTTTTTTCTTGAAATAGGGAAAGAAATTCTGTATAATAGCGGCAGACTATGAAAAATCCCACAAGGAGGCACCTATGAGAGAAATTGCTGCCGGCGTTGTGACCGAAGTGGTCAAGCGCCTGTGTATCGAAGCCAACTGCTATCTGCCCAAAGATGTGAAAAACTGCATCGAAAAATCCCGCGCCGAAGAACCCTGGCCCCAGGCGCAGGAGATCCTCGACCGCATTATCGAAAACTACGGCATTGCCGATGAGAAGTTCCAGCCCGTCTGCCAGGACACCGGCATGGCCTGCGTGTTCGTCAAGATCGGTCAGGAAGTCCATGTTGACGGCAACCTGTCTGAAGCCATCCACGAAGGTGTCCGTCAGGGCTACACCGAGGGCTACCTGCGCAAGTCCGTTGTCCGCGATCCTCTGGACCGGGTCAACACCGGCGACAATACCCCTGCTATGATCTACTACGACATCGTCCCCGGCGACAAGATCGAGATCACCATCGCCCCCAAGGGCTTCGGCAGCGAAAACATGAGCCAGATCAAGATGCTCAAGCCCTCCGACGGCCTGCAGGGTGTCAAGGACTTCGTGGTCAAAGTGGTGGAAGATGCCGGCCCCAACCCCTGTCCTCCCATTGTGGTGGGTGTGGGCATCGGCGGCACCTTCGACAAAGCCGCCCTCATGGCAAAGCAGGCTCTGCTCCGCAATGCCGACAGCGAAAATGCCAACCCCTTCTACGCAGATCTGGAAAAGGAACTGCTGGAGAAGATCAATGCCCTGGGTATCGGCCCGCAGGGTTTCGGCGGCAAGACCACGGCTCTGGCTGTGAACATCGAAACCTGCCCCACCCACATCGCCGGTCTGCCCGTGGCTGTCAACATCAACTGCCATGTGACCAGACATCAGAAGGAGGTAATTTGATATGGCCATTTCCGTCAAGACCCCTCTGAGCCGGGAAGATGCCCGCGCTTTGAAGGCAGGCGACAGCTGCCTGCTGTCCGGCGTGATCTACACCGCCCGCGATGCCGCCCACAAGCGGCTGTGCGAACTGGTGGCTGAGGGCAAGGAACTGCCCCTGCCCATCAAGGATGCCGTCATCTACTTCGTCGGCCCCACCCCTGCCAAGGAAGGTCAGGCCATCGGCTCTGCCGGCCCCACCACCTCCTACCGCATGGATGCTTACAGCCCCATCCTCATCGCCCAGGGTCACACCGGCATGATCGGCAAGGGCAAGCGTGACCAGAATGTCATCAATGCCATGAAGGAGCATGGCGCTGTCTACTTTGGCGCCATCGGCGGCGCAGGCGCTCTGCTGAGCAAGTGCATCAAGAAGGCCGAAGTCATCGCCTACGAAGACCTGGGCGCAGAAGCCATTCGCCGTCTGGAAGTGGAGGATTTCCCCGTGGTGGTCATCATTGACTCCGAGGGCAACAACCTCTATGAAACCGGCCGTCAGGAATATCTGAACAGCCTGTAATTGGACATAAAAAATCCACCCGAAAGGGTGGATTTTTTTAGCCTCCCTCTGATGAGGGAGGTGGCACGGCGTAGCCGTGACGGAGGGAGAGAACAAACAAGGATCTCTCCCCCAGTCAGCTTCGCTGACAGCCCCCTCGTCAGAGGGGGCCTTTTACATTCTCTATATCCTTCAGAACGCTCTGTTTCAATTCATCCACACTGGCAAATTTCTGCTCCGGACGGAGGAATTTCACCAATTCCACCTGCATTTCCTGCCCGTAGAGGTCTCCCGCAAAGTCCAGAAGATAGGTTTCCACGGTGATGTGGGTACCATCCCCAAAGGTGGGGCGGCTGCCCACATTGGTCACACCTTTGTAAACATTTCCATTTTGCAGAATGACTTTCGCGGCATAGACCCCCCGTTTGGGCTCTACCAGTTCTTCTCCCAAGGGCAGATTGGCCGTGGGGAAGCCCAGCACGCGACCCAGTTCCTTGCCGTGGGAAACCACACCGGTGATCAGATGGGGATGGCCCAGCAGAGTATTGGCTTCTTCCAGCTTTCCCTGCTCCAGCAAAGCGCGAATCCGGGTGGAGGACACCTCGTCACCCAGCAGTTCCACCTTTTCCACCACATCGCAGCCCAGACCCAGTTCCTTGCAGAGCGCCTGCAAATTCCGGGCATTGCCCAGACCCCGGTAGCCGAAGGTGTAGTCAAAGCCGCAGACCACATGGGCCGCTTCAAACTGCTCTGCCAGCACATTCCGGACAAAATCCTGCCAGTCCATTTCCATAAATGCCCGGTCAAAGGGCAGGACCAGCATCTCGTCTATACCGTACAGACCCGTCATCAGCTGCCTGCGTTCCGGCAGGGTGTTGATGAGGGGTGTTTTTTCGCCGAAAATCACCGTGTTGGGGTGGGGTTCAAAGGTCAGCGCAGCGGCGGAACAGCCCAGTTCATGGGCTTTTTGCCGCGCCTGCCGCAGCAGAGCGCCGTGTCCCACATGGACACCGTCGAAAAAGCCAAGGGCAATGACCCGTTTCATTCCTTCACCTCAAAAAAACTTTTTTCCGTGTGCATCATGCCATCTTTGGCTCTGCCCACCATGAGAAATGCTCCATCGGGCGCATAGACGCCGTAAAATCCATCGGCAACGGATGCCTTGACTGCCGCACCGTTATAGACATATTTCAGCTGTTTTTCTCCCACCGTGTGCTTGGGCAGGTGGGTGAACAGGCTTTCCACAGGCAGAAGCAGGCTTTCCGGATTTTCATGGGCAAGAAGGTCGTCCATGGTCACGGACTGTACCAGTTCGTAGCAGCCGGCTTTGGTTCTCCGCAGAGAGGACATACAGCCGCCGCAGCCCAGGGCCTGACCCATATCATGGCAGAGGGTGCGGACATACGTACCCTTGGAGCAGCGGACGCGGATGCGATAGTCGCAGCCCTCGCCCTCCAGCAGTTCCAGTTCCAGAATTTCAATATCCCGGGCCTTCCGCTCCACGGTTTTGCCCTGTCGGGCCAGTTCGTAGAGCTTTTTGCCGCCGATTTTCACAGCGGAATACATGGGCGGCACTTGCTGCTGCTTGCCCAAAAACTGCCGCAGCACCGCCTCCACCTGCTCCCGGGTGACATTGACCGGCTTTTCCGCAAGGGTTTCGCCGGTGGTATCCTGGGTGTTGGTTTCCAGACCCAACCGCAGACCTGCCACATATTCCTTTTCCGCGGATTCAAAAAACTCCACGGCTCTGGTGGCTCTGCCGATAAAAATGGGCAGAACGCCGGTGGCCATAGGGTCTAAGGTACCGCCGTGACCGATCCGCCGTTCATGAAACACGCCCCGCAGCTTGGCTGCCACATCCTGACTGGTCCAGCCATCGGGCTTGTCGATAATGATAATTCCACAGGGCATATGCTCACTCCGTTCGCAAATACAGAATGATAAATGCAAAATGCAAAATGGAGGTGTCGCCAAAGGCGACGATTTCAATCATCCGCTTTCAGCGGATACCTCAATTCTGCATTCTACATTCTGCATTCTGCATTATATGACCTTTTCTTCTCTCAAAACGCCAAGAATCGCCTGTTTGCCATCCTCCAGCGTGCCAGGGATGGAACAGCCGGCTGCCGCGGCATGTCCGCCGCCGCCCAATTTTGCACAGTACTCGGAGGCATTGTAGCCACCGGCAGTCCGCACGGACATCTTGGCCCGTCCCGGCTCAGAATCCCGGATCATCACACCCACGCAAACCCCGTCAATGGCTCTGGGGAAGCCGGAAATGCTGTCCAGATCGTCCTCGGTGACTTCCAGTTCCTCCACCCAGGTCTGGGGCAGGCAGGCAATGGCCACCTTGCCGTCGGCATAGAACTCCATGGCATTCATCAGCCTTGCTTCCAGACGCAGACGGCCTTTGGACTTGATCTCAAACAGTTCCCGGTTTATGGGGGCGATCTCCGCACCCTTTTCCACAGCCTTGGCAGCCGTACGGAAGGTGCGGGCGGTGGTATTGGCGAAGCGGAAACAGCCGGAGTCGGTGGAAACGGCAATATAGACCGCCTCCGCCATGTCCTTGGTGATCTTCACACCCATGGCCTCCAGCACATCCCAGATGATCTCGCCGCAGGCGGCACATTCCGCCTGCACCAGCGTTTCCTCGGCATAGCCGGTGTTGCTGGGATGGTGATCCAGACAAAGCTGGATCCTCCCGGCAAAATCCTCACCGCCCATAGGCAGCAGACCCTCCGTTGCCAGATCCACAGCCACGATGGTGGCGGTTTCAGACACGGCTTTGGTGGTCAAGTTTTCCAGCCGCTGGGCATAGCGGGCGGTGAACTGGGGATTTTCCCAGATCCACGCGGTTTTTCCCAGACTCCGCAGACCCAGACACAATGCCAGGGCACAGCCGGTGGCATCTCCGTCGGGACGGCGGTGGGTCAAAATCAGAAAATCATCTCTCTGCAGCAGCCATTGTGCCGCACCCTGCACCGTTCTCATTCTTCCTCTCCCTTTTTGGGCTCCAGAGAACGAAGCAGATCGAACATTCTGGCGCCGTAGGCGATGGAATCGTCTTCTTCAAAGACCAGTTCGGGGGTATAGCGCAGCTGCAGACGGCTGCCGATCTCCCGGCGGAGCCAGCCGCCGGCAGAACGCAGACCCTTGAGGGTTTCTTTGCTCTTGTCCTTATCCAGGACGCTGATATAGACCTTTGCATAGCGCAGGTCACCGGTGGCTTCCACCTTGGTGACGGAAACCATAGACTGCTGCACGCGGGGGTCCTTTAAGGTGCGAATCAGAGAACTAAGCTCCCGCTGCAGTTCCTCGTTGATTCTGCCTTTTCTGTTAGATGCCATAGCTTACTCCTTGATCTGCTCCATAACGAAGCACTCGAAGATGTCGCCTTCCTTGATGTCGTTGTACTTTTCGATGGTGATGCCGCACTCGTAGTTGGAGGCCACTTCCTTGACGGAATCCTTGAATCTCTGCAGAGAACCCAATTCGCCTTCGTAGATAACAATGTTATCACGCAGGACACGGACCTGTGCATCCCGGACGATCTTGCCGTCCTTGACATAACAGCCGGCGACGGTGCCGATGGAGGAAACCTTGTAGGTCATGCGGACTTCGGCATGGCCGATGATGGCTTCCCGGAACTTGGGCGCCAGCATGCCCTTCATGGCATCCTGAATCTCGTCGATGGCATCATAGATGACGCGGTACATCCGCATATCGACCTTGGCTCTGGCTGCGGCAGCCTGTGCCACGGAGTCGGGACGGACATTGAAGCCGACGATGATGGCATTGGAAGTGGATGCCAGCAGCACGTCGTTTTCGTTGATGGCGCCGACACCTGCATGGATGACCTTGACGCGGACTTCCTCGTTGGAGATCTTCTCCAGAGAGGCCTTGACGGCTTCGGCAGAACCCTGGACGTCGGCCTTGACGATCAGGTTCAGTTCCTTCATCTGGCCTTCCTGAATCTGGGCGAACAGGTCTTCCAGAGAAACCTTGCCCACAGGCTTGTTGGCGGCAGCCTTCTGCTCTTCCTTACGCTGCTCCACCAGCTGACGGGCCATGCGCTCGTCTTCAACGGCATTGAAAATGTCGCCTGCGCCGGGGACTTCGGCCAGACCGGTGATCTCCACGGGGATGGAAGGACCGGCAGTCTTGACGGTGCGGCCCTTGTCGTCGGTCATGACACGGACACGGCCCACGGCAGTACCGGCGATGATGATATCGCCCTGATTGAGGGTGCCGTTCTGCACCAGCAGGGTGGCAATAGGACCACGGTTCTTGTCCAAACGGGCTTCGATGACCACGCCCTTGGCGCGGCGGTTGGGGTTGGCCTTCAGTTCCTGCACCTCGGCGGTCAGGATGACCATTTCCAGCAGTTCGTCAATGCCGGTGCCGGCCTTGGCGGAAATGGGGCAGAGGACCGTAGCGCCGCCCCATGCTGCGGGCAGCAGGCCGTATTCGGTCAGCTGCTGCATGATGCGGTCGGGGTTGGCTGTGGGCTTATCCATCTTGTTGATGGCAACAATGATGGGAATTTCAGCGGCCTTTGCATGGTTGATGGCTTCGATGGTCTGGGGCATGATGCCGTCATCGGCTGCCACAACCAGAATGGCAATATCGGTACACATAGCACCGCGGGCACGCATGGAAGTAAAGGCAGCGTGGCCGGGGGTATCCAGGAAGGTGATGGGCTGACCGTTGATCTGAACGGTATAAGCACCGATGTGCTGGGTAATGCCGCCGGCTTCGCCCGGGACCCCATTGGTCTGACGAACCGCATCCAGCAGGGAGGTCTTGCCGTGGTCGACATGACCCATGACAACCACGATGGGGCTTCTGGTCTGCAGATCTTCTGCGGCATCCTCGTGATCGTCGATGAGGCGCTCTTCGATGGTGACGACGATTTCCTTTTCCACCTTGCAGCCCAGTTCGGTGGCTACCAGTTCGGCGGTTTCGAAATCGATGGTCTGGTTGACGGAGGCCATGATGCCCAGGTTCACCAGCAGGTACTTGATGACCTCGGCAGCGGTCTTTTTCATGCGGGAAGCCAGTTCGCCGACGGTGATCTCATCGGGGATCTTAACGGTGAGAGGCGCTTTCTTGGCAACTTCCAGCTGCAGACGGCGCATCTTCTCCTGCTCCTCGTTGCGGCGTTTGTTGCCGGCAAACTTGTTGCGGTTCTGCTGCTTGTTCTTGTTGCCGATCTTCTGCTTGCCGCCGGAGAAATTCTGGGCGCGCTCGGAAACCAGCACATCCACCCGGTCGTCAAAGCGGTCGGCATTGACGGTGACGGCACTGGTGTCGATGACGCGGCGCTCGCGCTTGCGCTCGGGCTCCTTGGGCTTTTCTTCCGTCTTGGGTGCAGCAGCCTTGGGGGCTTCTGCCTTCTTTTCCTCAGCCTTGGGGGCTTCGGTCTTTGCCTCGGCCTTGGGTTCTTCGGGCTTCTTTTCCTCAGCCTTGGGTGCGGGAGCCACTGCGAAGACCTGCTCGATGCTCTCGATCTGGTTTCTCAGGGTCATGACATCAAAGAGCTTATTCAGCTGCTCTTCCGTCAGGACCTGCTGACCACTTTTGGGTTTTTCATAAAATTCTGCCACAAGATTGGAGATCTCCTTGGTGGGGACACCAAAATCTTTGGCCATGTCACTGATGCGATACTTGATCAAACTCAATATAGCCACCTCCATGAGTGTGTAAATCAGGCTCCCCTCGAGGGGAGCTGGCACGGCAAAGCCGTGACTGAGAGGTGAAGGGCAGTGTCAACACACCACCTCTCCGCCTCGCTATGCTCGGCACCTCCCCTCAAAGGGAGGCTTTTATGACTTCTTTCCGAATTTCTTGTTCTTTTCGTGGGCTTTCTGCTCCTTGCGCCGCTTCTGGACTCTCTGGACCTGATGCTCCAGATTTTCAAGCAATGCGGCATAGTGCTCCGGCTCGTCCAGCGCCTTCACAAAGGCCAATGCCAAGGCCACATCCGTAAAAGCCGCCATGGCAACGGCATTGACGCCCATGGCATCTCCCAGTTCTGCCTTGGTGAAGGGCACCCGGATCACCGGGGGCTTTCCGCTGGCTGTAAAGGAGCGGGCACGGCGGAAGGTATTGTCCGCAGCATCCTTTGCAAGCAAAAGCAGTCTTGCATGGCTGCCTCTGCAGGCGATGCCCACCGGCTCTTCGCCGATGGCGATGTTGTTGCCTCTGCGGGCAAGACCCAGATAGTTGAGGGCTTTATTCATGGTCACCCTCCTCCATGGCCGCCAGCAGACCGTCATAGATCTCCTGGGGGATCTGGGTTTCAAAGCCCCGTTCCAGCGCCTTGGACTTGATGGCCCGCTTCAGGCAATTGCTGTCCGGGCACACATAGGCACCGCGACCCGGTGCTTTTCCCTTGAAATCCAGGGAAATGCCGCCTTCCGGCGAGCGGACCACGCGGATCAGTTCCTTTTTGGGCTTCATTTCACGGCAGCCCACGCACTGACGCATGGGAATTTTCTTCTGCTGCATGGGTTACCTCCAATCCAAGCCTTCCCCTTGAGGGGAAGGTGGCCAAGCGAAGCGCGGTCGGATGAGGTGTCTGCCGGCATCATCGATACCGCCACCTCATCAGTCAGCTCCGCTGACAGCTTCTCCTCAAGGAGAAGCCTTATTTTATTCTTCTGCTGCTTCCACAGGCTCTTCGTCAGCCTGAGAAGCGGGCTTGATGTCGATCTTATAGGCAGTCAGGCGTGCAGCCAGACGGGCATTCTGACCTTCCTTGCCGATGGCCAAAGACAGCTGATCATCGGGAACGATGACGCGGCAGGCCTTGGTCATGCCGGGCAGAACGGTGACGGACACCACATCGGCAGGGGACAGGGCGGATGCCACAAACTGCTCAGGGTCTTCGGACCAGACGACGATATCCATCTTTTCGCCGCGGAGTTCATCCACGATAGCACCCACACGGCCGCCTCTGGGGCCGACGCATGCGCCCACGGCATCGATGTTCTCCTCGGTGGCGCAGACAGCGATCTTGGTGCGGGAGCCGGGCTCACGGGCGATGGACTTGACTTCCACCAGACCGTTTTCGATCTCGGGGACATTCAGTTCAAACAGCCGCTTGACAAGACCGGGATGGGTACGGGACACGATGACCTGAGGACCACGGTTGGAGCGGCGGACCTCCACCACGTAAACGCGGATCAGGTCGCCTTCCTTGAAGTTCTCGGTGCGAACCTGCTCGGTGCCGGACAGCAGTGAAGTCGGATCGTAGCCATGTCGTTCTGTGTGCCAAGG
>JAZNFJ010000067.1:0-14360 GCA_045589035.1 Candidatus Avilachnospira sp.
TTTTTCAGAATTTTTTTCGGATTTCCGCTTCGCCATGGTTTAGCATTTCATCGGTTCTTTCTCCAATGCAGGCCTTTAACAATTCATATTCATCAAATACCGCCTGACCGTGGAACACCCGATAGGCTCCGGCATCACTGCCCAAAGCTATCTTCGCACCAAGCATTGCAGCATAGGTCACATTCTCCATGTGAAGCTTCTCTAAAGGCTCCAAGACAGTTTCCGGAAACCGTCCGGACCCCCGGAGATTGGAGATGGTCACAATGGTCGGAACCCATACGGCATCACTTTCTGCCAACAGGCAAAGTGTTTCCTGATCCAGATAAGCACCATGTTCGATGCTGTCCACTCCTGCACGGAGGGCATTGGTCACAGCCTCCCTGCCGTTGGCATGGGCCATAACGGCAAATCCGCAGTCATGGGCATAGGCAATCAGATCGTGGCACAGCTCATAGGAACAGGGTGTATCCGTGATCCTGCCAAATCGGTCAAAATCCATAAGACCGGAAACCATGATCTTAATGAAATGTCCGCCTTTTTCCCTAACCTCCCGCACCAAGGATTTATACTCTGAAAAGTCGGCAAATTCTCTGCCTAAGAAACGGCCATAGTGCCCCTTTCTGCAGATATTGAACACCGGGGTGCGATAAGTAATTCCGTATTCATCTGCCAGCTGGGATGCACACAAGCCGACACCCCATGCATCACCACCATCACGAAGGTATGTGATACCGCGGACTGCATATTCTTCCAGTCTGGCGCGGATCAGCTGCTCGTCCGGACTTTCTTTTTGGTGGTCAATGGCAGCACGGTAATAGACACCATCCAAAATCATATGGATATGACAATCTCCGAACACAGACATCCCTCCTCCCGGTTATGATAGCACAAAAAAGCTGCCGTGTAAAACGGCAGCTTTTTATAAAACTTAAGCCAGAGTAGCCTTGTGCTTGCTCTTGGTGATGATCTGGCTGAACACAACCACAGCAACCAGCGCCAGACCAATAAGATCTGTCACGACACCGGGGTAGACCAGCAGCAGGCCGCCGGCAGCAGCCACAATACGGAATACCCAATGGATATGATCCAGCAGATAGCCTTCCAGAGCGGCTGCCACAGCAGCAATACCAACAACAGAGGTAATACAGATCAGAACAACTTCACCGGCATTGGTATTCACAAAGAGCATAGCAGGATTCAGTGCGAACACATAAGGCACGATGAATGCCGCAATGGCCAGCTTGGTGGCGGTGACAGCTGTCTTCATGGGGTTGGCCTGTGCAATGGCAGCACCTGCATAGGCAGCCAGAGCCACAGGCGGTGTCAGGTCGGCAACGATACCGAAGTAGAACACAAAGAAGTGAGCTGCGATATCCGGCACACCCATCTTCACAAGGATGGGAGCACAGGTAGCTGCCATGATGCAGTAGTTTGCGGTAGTGGGAACACCCATACCCAGAACAATGCAGCAAAGCATGGTCAGGAACAGGGCAATGATAAGTGTATTGCCTGCCAGAGCCACGATGCCGTTGAACAGCATATAGGCAAGACCCGTCACACCGATCAGACCGGCAACGATACCAGCAACACCGCAGGCAACGGCAACGGTAATCATACCCTGACCGCCGGCAGCCAGAGCCTCAAAAATACGGCTCATAATGCCTTCGGTCACAATGGGATGCTCCTGTCTTCTGATGGCTGCCTTCTCGCTGAGGGGCTTGCTGAACCAACCGCCAATGGTCATGATCAGAGATTCAAAATCAAAGGCGCTGACAACGATCGCAACCACGATTGCAATGGCAGCAGCATACTGAATGGAACGGGAGCCGGAAGAAACCAGATAGACCAGAATGATCAGGGGCAGAAGCAGATACAGCTGCTTGAGCAGGGGTTTGATGTTGGGCAGTTCTTCTTTAGTCAGACCGCGGAGGCCTTCCTTCTTGGCTTCCAGATGGACAGTCACAAAGACGCCCAGGAAGTACAGAGCTGCAGGCAGAATGGCGCGGACAACAATGTTGGAGTAAGGAACGCCGATGGTTTCCGCCATCAGAAACGCGGCAGCACCCATGATGGGAGGCATGATCTGGCCGCCAGTGGAAGCGGATGCTTCAGCAGCGGCAGCAAACTCGGGCTTATAACCGGTTTTCTTCATCAGAGGAATGGTCACAGCACCGGAACCAACAGTATTGGCAACGGAAGAACCGGAAACCATGCCTTCCATAGCGGAAGCAACAACTGCCACCTTCGCAGGACCGCCGGCAAAGCGACCCACAGCGGCATTGGCAATGTTGATAAAGAAATCAGCAATGCCGGTACGCTCCAGAAATGCACCAAAGATGATAAACACCACAATGTACTTGGAACAGACATTGATGGGAGTGGACAGGATGCCTTCCTTGGAGTAGAACAAAGTGCGGACAATGTTGGTCACGCGCTTGAGCATGTCGGGATTGGTAGAGCCCCAGATCAGAGCATAAATCAGAAGCGCACCCGCCACACACAGAATGGGAATACCCACGCAGCGGCGGCACAGTTCTGCCAGACACAGAATACCAACCACACCGATGATCATTTCATAGAACTCAATGTTGAAGCGGGCAACGATGGCATTGGCATTGAGGGCGTAGTACAGGAATGCGCCGGTGCCGAGGATCATCAGAACCAAATCGTACCACGGCATGTAGTTTACCCGCTGCATTCCCTTCTTTGCAGGGAATACAATAAAACCGATGAACATAATGAATGCGACAAAACTGGTCAGACGCAGTTCATCCAGCCAGGTAGCAAACAATGTCACATACAGGCAGAAGATGGAAAACAGAGCCAGAATGATGGAAACAATGATCTTGGGAACGCCTTCCCAGATACGGACATTGGATTCTCGGTCAAACTTTTTCATGACGGAATCCAGATCCATAGGCTCCTGCACAGCTGCTTCTTCTGCTTTTTTCTTTTTAAACAGAGCCATACTTACCTCCTAAATTATTCCAAAACTATAAGCGTAGGGAACGGGTTAACCCGTTTCAAATCAAGCGGACAAGCCCCTGCCCTACCCATAATCTAATACTTCTTTACACCGAAAATCGGCTGCGGCGAGTTTCCTCACCGCAGCCGGTTTAACCGGACAGTGAATTATTCGACAGTGATACCCTTTTCAGCAAAGTACTTGGCAGCACCTGCATGGAAGGGAGCGGTCATACCGGAAGTAGCATTCTCAATGCTCAGCTCAGCGCCCTTGGCATGGGCAGCGGTGATCTCCTCAGCATTGTCGAAGATCGCAGCAGTCAGAGCATAGACAGCATCTTCAGAAGCATCGGTGGAAACGATCAGAGTAGCCTTAACAGTAACGGTGGTCACGTCCTCGGTCTGGCCTTCATAAGTACCGGCGGGAACGACATAAGTGGTGTAGAAGGGGCACTCAGCCATCAGAGTTTCAGCGATCTCACCATCAATGGGAACCAGATAGGCATTGTTGGTGGTGCACAGTTCGGTGATAGCGGGAGTGGGAGCGCCTGCAACGATGAAAGCGGCATCGATCTTGCCGTCCTTCAGAGCGTCAGCGGAGTCAGCAAAGGACTGGTACTGGGGCTGGATATCCTCTTCGGTCATACCGGCAGCAGCCAGAACGTCAACAGCATTGAAGTACACACCGGAACCGGCAGCGCCGATGGAAACCTTCTTACCGGCCAGGTCGGCAACGGACTTGATTTCGGGATCCATGGTCACCAGCTGAACAGCTTCGGCATACAGACCGCCGACAACGCGGAAGGAGTCCAGAGCGCCTTCAGCTTCGAAGGAACGGGTGCCGGCTGCGGCATAAGCCATAACGTCGGACTGGACAGTACCCAGCTGATAGTCGCCGGCATCAATGCCCAGGATGTTAGCCTTGGAGCCATCGGTGGAAACAACATTGATGCCCATGCCGGTGGAAGCAGTGATCTGCTGGCCGACAACGCCACCAAATGCGTAGTAGGTGCCGGAAGTACCGCCGGTACCCATGGTCATCTTGACGCTGCTCAGATCGGCTGCATCCTCGGTCTTGGGTGCGCCGCAAGCAACCAGGCTCAGGACCATCAGAACGGCCAGAGCGATAGCAAACAGTTTTTTCATTTCTTTTTCCTCCTTGTAGTTTCGCTTCATACGAAATCTTGTTCCATTATACTAAAGTCGTGAAGCAAATGCAAGAGGCAAGACCGAAAAAATGCAAATTTATATTGCAACAAATTCATTTTCATGGCAGAATCCCTGCATTTTCATCACATCTGCACATCAATACTGCAAGTTTTGGTTTGAATCTTGCAAAAAAGAACAGCCACATGAAATCCACGCAGCTGTGCTTTCTGTTATTCACAATAAATCACATAACGCTTTTGCCCGCCGGGCGTACAGGTAAACACCGTTAAGGGGTATTCCGTTTCGGTGACTGCCTCAATTTCCGTTGGTGTGATATCGGCAGTTTTGGCTACAGCAAAGGAATGGCATGCGCCTGTGACATCGAAAAATTCCACAATATCGCCCTCTTCCAGCAGATCCAGATCTGCCAGATGACCGGAATAGTTATGCCCCATCAGCACCAAATTACCCTCTTCCAGACTGCCGCTGTAGCGGCAGGGACCATACTCCAGATTTTCATAATTCCAGTTTCCCAGCACGGGCAGCTGGATACCGGCCTCTTCAATTTGCAGAATGCCGATGACACCATGACCCTGCACAGAGTCCTGCACCATCTGTCCTTCCGGAGCTTCCAGCACCACAGAGGTCTGCTTTCGCTCCCGGATTCCCTGTTTGACTTCCAGCAGCAGTTCCTGGGCATTGGCGCCGGCTTCTTTGGCGCGGTATTCGTAGTGCGCATAAAGCCCCGCTGCAGAAAAAGTCAGCAGCAGGCCCAGAACGATCATCAAAGTTCCTCTTGTTCTTCTTCCCATACAGCCTCCTTACCCAGACAGACATCGGCCAAACCAAAAACGGTCAATGCCACCCCAAGTGCCAACATCCCATAGACGGGCCACATACGGAAACCGGTCTGCGGCAATGTGGGTTCCTGTTCCGGTGGTTCCGGCTGCACAGGCGCAGTGGGCTGTTCCGGATTTTCCGGGACCTCGTCTGGTTCAATGGGCAGATCCGGCTCCGGTGCAGGCTTTCCGGGTGTCGGCTTCGGCGTATAGGTATTGGTCAGAAGAAAGCCTTCATAGACCTCTTCATAGGTACAGGTATAGTCCGTAACAGCATTTTCTTCCACCGTATACTCCCCTTCTGCAGGCAGCATCAGGAAGGTATGTTCCCATCCGCACTCTGCATTGAGGGTCACGCTGCGAATCGGTGCGCCGTTGTGAGAGAGGGTAACACTGATACTTTCCGGCCGCTTGCCGGCAACATCGTCCTTGTCATCCCACTGCTTGAACACGGTAATGTTCTTCACATCTCCGGAATTGGTCTTAGGCACGGAGTAGACACCGTATCTGCCCTCGGTGGGAATGGTAATCAGATAGGGGCGGAAGGCAACGGCTTGGTCACCTCGTTCAAAGATTAGATATAAACCATCGGTGATGGAATGGAAATCCGCATTGCCTTCCCGATCCGTCAGAAGAATCGTGCCTTCCAGTTCTCGCTGCACAACATACTGATAGACCTGCTCCGCCTGCTCGGCGCTGAGATCCTGCACCATTTCTCCCGGAGACAGATGCAGATCACCAAAGTCTTCTGTCAGGGTATAGGTATCCCCTTCCAGATCAGCCACAAAGCACAGTTCCACCGCTATGTCCTGCACAGGAACTTTCTGATCCAGAACCGTCACACGCAGACTGCCAGTGGCAGCCAGGACACTACCGCACAGAAGAACACAGCATAAAAACAATATGAGAGACCGAAACGGGGTCTTTTTTCGACCTTTCATTCCTAAAACTCCTTACTTTTTTCTCCGAAACAGGCGGCATGCGCCCAAAACAACCAATACTGCCAGCACAACCGCCAGAAGGGATACTGGCAAAACATAAATCAGACTGACTTCCTCCACTTCATTGGTCAGAAGCAGCCGCTGTGCCATCACTTTTCCATCCAGTACCCGTACACCGCGGACCAGAAGCCGATGAGAATTGATGCCATAAGGGGTACAGGTGACCAAGGTCATATAATCCTGTCCCTCTTCGATTGTCAAATGGGTGGTATCTTCCGGCAAAACCACTTTCACCTGATCCACCTGATATTCCAAGGTCTGCCCCAGCACATTCATATAGAACCGGTCACCTACCCGCAAACGGTCGATATGTGTCATCAATTCTGCGGTCGGAAGTCCCCGGTGGCCGGAGATAATGGCATGGGTGCTCTCTCCACCCACAGGCAGGCTGCTCCAGTCCACGTGTCCGGCGGCGGTCTGCAGAACAGACTCTTCCGTGGTGTGATAGACCGGCAGAGTCACATTGATACAGGGAATATCCACGTAACCCATGACACCGCTGCCAGACACATTGAGCAGGGATTCATACTTTCGCTGCTGTTGAAGATCAAGGGTAAACTCATTTTCCCGTTCCAGCAGGGATGCATTGTAATCTCTGGCAGCTGCCAGCATCTTGGCATGAGTTTCACTATCCACAGCATCCAGTTCCGTGCGATAATCGGCAATGACCCGGGACTGATGGCGGGTATTGACAAAGTTGCTGACGGTCGGGTACAGCAGCAAGGACAATCCTGCAAGAAACACCAGGATCAGAAGAAGATTGGAAGATTTATTTTTCTTCTTTTTCATACAGAGCTCTCCTTGCCGTTATACCCCGCGCCCCCAATGGGGGCGCGGGAGAAAAGTGAAACAATTAAGCTTCCTTGCGCTTTTTGGCAGCAAGAATCACAGCCACAGCCAGCAGCATTGCTACGCCAGCAATGTAGAAGACAGTGGTACCCATGCCGCCGGTTGCGGGCAGAGTAGCACCTGCGGTGTTGTTGACAGCCACAGCAGCCAGACCGTCAGCGATGGTGCCGGTACCGGCGGAGCCGTCAGCGGTGCAGGCCAGAGCGGTCAAAGTCTGACCGTCGATGGTAGCAGTCAGCGTGACCAGAACGCTGTCTTCCATCTTGTTGTAGCCATCGGGAGCCTTGATTTCTTCCAGATGATAAGCCAAGGAGTCCAGGCCCTTGATGACGAACTTGCCGTCATCACCGGAAACCATGGGAGCAGCAGGTGTCTCGGTGCTCCATGCAGTGATCACGCCGTTTGCATCGGTATGGGCATACTTCTTGGTGACAGAGCCGTCGATGTTGGAGAAGTTACGGAACAGGTAGAACTGGGCGCCCTTCAGAGGAGCCTTGGTCAGAGTATCCTGCTTGGTGACTTCCAGCTGATAGACATAGACGCTGGCGGTATCGGCCAGAGAACCCATATCAGCAGTAGTAGCATCCGTTTGGTTCATATCGTTGGAGAAGGACAGGGTAGCCCGGTTCTCGTTGCCAAGACCGCCATTGAGGCCGTAAACAGCATCTGCATTGACAGTTGCGGAATACTTCACCACAAAGGTGTCGTTCAGATTGGGATTACTCTGGGTGATCTTCAGATCACCGAAGTTAACAGTCAGCGTGGAGGTCGCTTCGTTATAGCCGTACTTCTTGGCATAAGTCAGCGTGTCATCGGTGTTGCTATCCTCGGTGTAGTTGGTCTTATAGGAAGTATGACCGCCGGCAGCATGAGCAACGTAGATATCTTCCACCTGGTTGAAGGTCAGGCCTTCAGGCAGGGTATCTTCCATGACCATGCAATACTGCTTGTAGTCGTTATACAGGCTGGGCAGTTTGGTTTCCAGCTTGAAGTAGACGGTATCACCGACCTGTGCATCGATGGCATCAACATAGGTGCTGTCCAGTTCGCTGTTGACAGACTTGCTGAAGGTGGGCGCAGAAACCTTGGGGGTAACATCCACAGACTTAACCACCTGCAGCAGGTAGTCGGTAGCGGCATCGGAACCGGCCAGCGCCTGTACGTCCTTGACGAAGTAGTAACCGACTGCATCTACAGTGATCACATACTCGTCATTAGCCTGTGCAGCAGAGGTATAGCAGGTGGAGGTCAGGTTGGCAGCGACCATATCAGCGAAGTTCTTGACGGGAGCTTCGTTGTAGCTCCAGCCGCCGATGACCTTTGCCACATCACCTGCGTCGGCGCAGCCGGCAAACTGATTGACGGTGTCCTTCATGAACAGGTCGCTGGCCTTCAGCGCTGCCAGCAGGGCATCGCCGTTGACACCGGAGCCCCATTCGACATCGGACAGAACACCGGCTTCGGACAGCGTGCCGGAGAAGACCTGATAGGCTTCATAGACATGATTTTCAGCTGCATTTTTGATGGTGATGGTGATGGGATCGTCAGCGCTGACGCCAACCACCATGGTTGCCAGCAGCATCACTGCCAGCAGGATGGACAGAATTCTTTTTGCCATTGTTTGTTTTCTCCTTTGTATGTATTTTTGATTTTTGAATTAATTACATCAACCGGACCGGCTGCACGCCCCCTTTCTTCGGAACTTGGGAAGCGCGAGGCCGAGGGCTGCTGCAAGCAGCAGAATACCCCAGGCTGTATATCCTCCGGTGCCCTTGCCGCCGGTAAGAGGTAGGGGCTTTTCCGGTTGATTGAGTACCTGAACGCTGAAAGCCGTTGTGCCAGCATAGACAAAGGGATGTCCCTGCACGGTCACGGTACCGTCAGCATGGATGGTCAGATAGGCCGGCTCATCCAAGGGGAAATATCCGGTTGGCGGACGGATCTCCGTCAGCCGATAATCGCCATATTTCAGATTGTCGAAGGTCAAAACACCATCGGAACCGGTGGTCATGGTTCTGACCACGAACTGCGGATCAATCTCTCCGTCAATCAGGCGTTCCAACGTGAAGGTTGCACCTTCCAGACGAAGGCCGCCACCCTGATTGGTTTTAATCAATCGCAGCATGGTTCGCTTGGTGTCATTGCTGACCGTAAAGGATGTGTTGACCAATCGACCGGTTTCATCGTAGCTGTAATAGGGATAGCCGTAATCCACCAGCCAGTTGGCGAAGGTGAAGTCCGGCAGACAGTCCTCGCTGCCGATCTTGGTTTCACGGACGGACCAGACGATCTCTGCACCGTTGGCATATCGCGGAAGCCCATACCATGTGTAGGCATAGCCATTTCCTTCATTCAGCACCACAGCAGGCTCCACACCGGAAACAAGCAATGTGACCGGCTGGCCGTTGGCCAGAAGCTGCATGGTGATCGGCTGCCACTCCTCCGCAGGGCAGTGCCACTGCTTCGTGACTGTGACAGAGGTGCTGTCTGTAGAGTTTCGGACAGTCAAAAGGCCGTTATCATAAGATGCCATTTCCGAGTCATTGAGAATTCCGACCGTTCCGTCCTCTCTGTATCCCAGAAGAATATTCTCCACCGGGGTATAGCCCTCCGGCGCCTGCAATTCCTGCACTTCCACATAACCGTCATCGTAGCTGAAGCCTTCGATGACCAGTTCATAGTAGCCGTTACCGATCAACTCTGTGATTTCTCCGGCTGGATCATATATGTAACGGTCTGCCAAAGGATCTTTCGTAAATCGGAGATACTCCCCATTCTGCATCAGGCCAAATACCGCACCCCCAAGGGGGCTGCCTGTGGTGTAGTCCTCTTTTTTGATAATGACCGAGTTTGTATGGTGGTAGATATTGGTGAATTCCACCCGCAGGGCCTGGATATCACCCATATCTGTGGCATAGGTCATACCGGTGACTTCTGCCTGGGTGCCATTGCCGGATTTGTTCTGGAGGTCGTAGGCGTCCACCACCCGGTAACCGCTGTGAACCACCATGTCACTTCCCTGCGGCACACCCGTTTCCTCTGTGATCGTCCACTGTTCACCGTATTCTACATGGCCGATAGACCAATAGTAGGTATCTCCATCCTGCCGGACAGGCGTGAGAATGGCACTGCCCCACGGCACATCATTCGGTTCGTTGATGTACAGATCATATCGCTTGGTGCCATCGGCATTGGCAGCTGTCATATAGAAGCCATCCATCGCCTCGGCGATGGCCTGCTGGTTACCGGCAAAACTCTTGGTTACATCCAGATAGCCTTCTTTTTTGACCAGCTTTCCATCGATATGCCAGGCATCAGACTGACATTTGAACACATACCAGCGAATGGCATAGCCGTTGACATTGAGATCATTGACATCTACCGGCTCACCGCCCACCTGCAAATGTTCGGCATAGGCTTTTAACTGTTCAAAGATATCTTCGTCCTTGGGGAAGCTCTGCAGCCAGATGCCGGAGGTCTGTCCATACAGTTCCCGGATCTCCTGGTCTGCACCGTAGGAGTTATCGGCTGTGGTATCCGCAATGTAATAGCGGCTGTTCAGATCGTTGACCGACAGATTTGCCGCATCTTCACCACCCACAAAGGCGGCAAACAGTTCCGGCGTGTAGAGATTGGAGTCCTGGGAGGTCATATTGCCCTCCGTATCCACCGCAACAGAGTCGTAGCGGATGTAAAAACTGGCCGTCTGCTGGGCACGGGATTCCCAGACACCCAGAAGTTTCAAAAGCCGTCCACCATTGACATATGCCTGCAGTTCTGCCCATGTGAGGGTGGCATTGGCGCTGAGGATCGTATTTGTCCCTTCGATTTGCCAACCCTTAAAGCCAACCACCCGTGACAGACCAACGTTGTTTCCATTGACTTTGCCTATCACATTTTGCTGAGAAACGTTGCGGATACGGGCATCGGTTTCCAGTTCGATGGTGTCGGTCAGTTCCATTTCTGCCGAACCAAGAATGGTCGGCTGGGTCGAAACTGTCACACCGCTGACAACTGGGAAATTCACATCGTAGGAGATGCGCAGTCTGCCATCGCTCAGTTCCTCTGTAAAGGTTCTTTGGGAGTAGATCCACACCACCTCGCCACCGGCGTATTCGGTGTTATTCTCCCGCCAGGAGGAATCCTCCGGCAAGGTAATACTCGTACCGGAGCGGACATATTGGGTCGTTTCCGTTCCGTCCAAATACCGGAAGGTCACTGATAAGAACGAAAGCGGATTCCCGTTCTGATCCACAAGGCGGATATATTTCGCTGTCCTTGCCGTGTTCTGTCGGTTATAGTTGGTACCGTAGTATGTATTACTGCCACTGGTAGTCGCCCTTGTCCAGCTGTTGGAAGTTGCGCTGGTGGCATAGTTCAGTCTGAGATCAGAAGCCGTCAGATTTAAATCCAGACTGTTGTTGTACAGGTTCACAATATCTGATGTCCGCTGATAGGCATTGTAGCGGTTACCGCTTCTGTCAGAAGAGAAGTTCAGTGTACCTACTGTTCTCCATCCACCGTTCAGATAGATGTAATAGTTGGCCTTACCGCTGCTGGTGGAAACAGGATCATCCAAAGACAGTGTCGAAATACCGCCGTTTCCGGCAGAAAGTGGATCCGGAGGTACCGCCATCATCATCGGACTTCCAGACAGGGGGTCTGCCGGGAGTGTCTGCTCCGGTGAACTCAACGGATCGGCAGGAATTTCCGTTCCGATACCCACCGACAACAGAGCAGATTGCGTGCGCTGTTCTTCTTGGGGAAGATCTCCGTCATATCCGCCATAGGAGGTATACAGATTCTCGTTCAAAGTCACCTGGGGCTGGATGTCATACGCTTCAATGGTTTCATTGATGGCAGCCACATCCGAGGAGAGGACATCCTCCGCCGCAAGGGGTGATGTCAGGTCCTGATTGAGCTGCAATGCGTTGTCAACAGAATGCTCAATCACCGTTTCCAACGCATTATCCGGCTGTTTTTCCATCTGCGTCAAAAGAGAGTTGATGTCATTGTCCTTCAGCAGCACCAAATAACAGTTTTCTGAATGGGTATGAACCGGCGTATCACAGACAAACCGACCATTTATGTAGCAGGTGTCCCCATGGATATGCTCCTCGATGCCGCATCTGGCCTGCTGTTCCAATGCCAGTGCCTGCACATACATTCCTTTAAAGCTGATAATACCCAGCAAAACGGTCAACACCAGAGCAACCGGCAGCCATATTCGATTGTAGATACCGGTACGCTTCATGTCGTTCACCGTCTGTTAACCAATGTTCAAAATCACTTTTCCGAGAATTCTGTTTCTGGGAATGGTGCCGATCTGTTCCAATCGGCTGTCCATGGCGATGGGACGATTGTCACCCATGACAAAAAATTCATCATAAGGGATCGTGCATGGGAAGCTGATGTTGCATTGCCCCGGTGAAAACTCGCTGACATAGGGCTCCTGCAAGGGCATACCATCCACCTTTACCCTGCCGTTTTTATCCATCTCCAGGCTGGTGCCGCCAACCGCAATGACCCGGCGCACCAGCACCTTATTATTGTAATAAAAAGCTGCCACATCCCCCTGCTTCACCTGATCGGTGCGAAGGACAAGCAGAATCTGCCGATCCTGCAGTTCCGGCTCCATGCCATCTCCATAGTACTGCACAACAGAAAAAACATGGGTAAACACATTCAGCAAAACCACCACGGCCAATACCACACATACGATCAGCGACAGCACAATTCGCATGTAAGGTGTTTTCGCTTTCATGTATTTCCCACGGTTTGATATCAATTTTTGCATGCCGATTTCCTTTCAAAATCCACATGGATATAGGTATGTGATAATATAATACCACCTTTACATAAAATTTCAATCTTTAGACTGCATAATTTAGAAGTTTGTTAATTTATATTATATATTTAAGGAAAAAGAAGAAAAATATGACATTATGCCAAAGTCTTTCATTTGGGTTTACATAATTCGTTTCGTATGTAAGAAAAAACCACCCTTCCGAAGAAGGGCGGTTTTTTTCAACTTGATTAATCCTGATCCCAGTTGTGCCAGATGTTCTGAACATCGTCGTCATCTTCCATGATGTCGATCATCTTTTCCATGTTCTTGATATCATCGGGATTGTCCAGCTTCTGATAGTTCTGGGGAACCATTTCGATCTGGGCGGAAACGAACTTGTAGCCCTTGGCTTCCAGAGCCTTGGTCACTTCGTTGAAGTCATCGGGTTCGGTATAGATGGTGAAGACGGTTTCTTCTGCCTCAAAATCGGCAGCACCGGCTTCCAGAGCATCTTCCATGACCACATCTTCTTCGTAGTCCTCGTCTTCGTTATCGATGACCAGAACACCCTTGCGGTCAAAGCTCCATGCCACGCAGCCGGAAGCGCCCAGACCCTTGCCGTACTTATCGAAGTAATGGCGCATGTTGGAAGCGGTACGGTTACGGGAGTCGGTCATGGTTTCCACGATCACGGCAACACCGCTGGGGCCGTAGCCTTCATAGGTGATGGATTCGTAGTTATCGCCGCTGCCAGCACCGGATGCCTTTTCCAGGGTGCGCTTGATGTTGTCATTGGGCATGTTGACTGCCTTCGCCTTGACGATGACAGTTGCCAGACGGGAGTTGTTGTTGGGGTCGGCAGAGCCACCCTCCTTGACCGCAACGATCATTTCCTTTGCAATCTTGGTGAAGATGGCGGAACGCTTGGCGTCCTGTGCGCCCTTGGTTTTCTGAATGTTATGCCATTTGGAATGTCCGGACATATATCTTCTTCCCTTCTCGGTGAAAATTCTCTCAGTATTTTAGCACATGAGATGCCGTAATTCAATAGAATTTCATGCAATCGGTGTGATTTTTCGATATTTCAACGGAAATCTCCGGGAACTGCGCCTGCAGTTTGGCTGCCAGAGGTGCCATGCAAGGGTTTTCCGTGTGAAAATGACCGGCATCGATGATGTTCAGTCCCAGATCATAGGCATTCCGGAACTGATTGTACTTCACATCTGCTGTGACTAAGGTATCACAGCCGGCTGCCAGTGCTGCGCCGTATTCATCACCACAGGACCCGCCGCCTACTGCCACAACACGGACAGGTTTGCCGCCATCCACATACCGCAGGACAGGAGTACCCAGTTCTTCCTTCACATGGGCAAGGAAGTTTTTCAGAGGAATCCGGGGAAGTACACCTTTGCGAAGCAGGCCGTAAGGTCTGCCCTGTGCATCCTGGCCAAGAGGAGCGATGACTTCCACATTCTGCAAGCCAAGGGTCTGTGCCAGCACATCGTTGACACCGCCGGGGGCGCAGTCATAATTGGTATGGGCATTGACAGCCGCAATACCATTCTGTATCAAGAATAAAATACATCTGCCCACGGGATCATCGGTAGTAATGGATTTGGGTGCGCGGAAAATCAAAGGATGATGGGTCAGAATCATATCTGCACCAATTTCCTTCGCTTCCTCACATACATCCATAAAGGGGTCGAGAGCAACCAGAACCTTATGGACTTCCTGTTCCCTGCTGCCGCACAGCAGTCCCACATTGTCCCA
>JAZNFJ010000068.1:0-14855 GCA_045589035.1 Candidatus Avilachnospira sp.
CCAAAATCCAGAAAGTTGCCGGTCCTGGCAAATTTCAGCGCCAGTTTCAGAGGATCTTCCGCCTGCTCCACCATGGTACGCAGTCCCGGCAGCAGTTCCAAAACCAAGTCATTGCTGTCCCTTTTCAGCTGGCCGTAGGCACCCTCCCCGGGCCAGTATTTGGCATAGGCCAGAGAGAATTTGTCCGTCAGCCACGGGGCTGATACCCCTTTGGGGGCATCGAGAATGGCCTGCATCACATCCCGCAGGTAGGCATCGGCCTTTTCTCCATCGCCCTTTGCCATGGCAAGCTTGTAATGGCGATGGACCAGGCACTCGATACAATGGGCATCAAATTGCATGTTTGACCTCCAAAAGCCGCAGAAGCTGCTCTTTGGAAAAATGGGGCAGATCCATGGCTTTTCGCAAAAGCGAGAGATTATCGTCGCTGTGCTCCACTTCCTTGGCATAGAGCCGGGCAGCTTCAGAAATGCTGCCCACCGTCCGCGCCAGAGAAGCAACCGCAAGGACGCTGACCACCGCAGCGGCAGCCTGCCGCCACACATAGCCGTCGCAGGCAGCCTTCAGCCACCAGCGGAACACATAATAGACCGCCAACTGCTCCAAAGGCAGGGCGTTTTCATCCACATCCGTGGTTTCCAGTTCGTTCAGATGTACGGGGAATGTTTCCGTCAGATGCTCCATGGCAAGAAGCAGCTGGCGGCAATGGGTCATGGTGCCCCAACGGCGATGTCTGCGAAGCCGCAGCAGCATCTTGTCCTGATAAGTTTGGTCCTCATAGCATTGGCACAGGTTCAGTGCCGCAGCGGGTCTGTCCATACAGCCATCCAGCCGATGGGCAAAGGCCAGAAGCAATGCCAATCGGTCGGACAGCTTCCGATTGCGGTTCTGCAAAATGGAAAAGGCCGTTTTTCTGCCTGCCATGACCATCTGGAAGATATCGCCGTCCAGATCATTGGGTTGGGGCGGCAGATCATCGGTGTGGGATACAAAAAACAAAGGTTGCTCCCGGTTCAGCAGCAAGTCTGCCGCCGCCGGGCAGGAAAGAGACAGCATGGTTTCTTCCAGACCGCCGTAAATTTCGGAAAATCTAGGGTGATTATCACAGGTGACACTAAGCATTTTGGGTCCATGGGCACAGACCAGAGCGCACAGCCCGTCCTCCGTCAAAAGTGGACAGGCACCGTTTTCCTGCTTCAGGCAGGTATCGCCCTCAGCATCCACATACATGGCTGCCCGGACTTTTTCGCCCAGTTCCCCCTCCAAGGCTTCATAACGAGCCTTGGTTTCTCCGTCCACGACGATCGCCCATGCCTGCCGGCAGCAGGTATCGGGGCAATCCCCTGCCAGACAGTGAAATTCATTCAAATAATCGGGGTAGCGGTAAAGCATGGTTTCTCCTTAAAAAG
Source organism: Candidatus Avilachnospira sp. (assembly GCA_045589035.1). Taxonomy (GTDB): domain Bacteria; phylum Bacillota; class Clostridia; order Oscillospirales; family Oscillospiraceae; genus Avoscillospira. The sequence goes on from JAZNFJ010000068.1 coordinate 1,410, forward strand.
CCCAGTTGCCGTCCTTGAAAATGGGAACGGTCTTGCCGTCCTTGCAATGGGCGGTGATCTGCAGATCGGCAGTACCGATCATGAAATCTTCGTGAATCATGGAATCGTTAATGCCCAATTTACGGCATTCTTCCAATGTCTTGTTGTGGTGATCTTCGATGGTATCGGCATAGCCCATGCCCAGCGCCAGATGGCAGCAGGCATTTTCATCGAAAAGGGTGTTATAGAACAAAAGGCCCGTGTTGTTGATGGGACTGTCATAGGGCACGAGAGCACACTCGCCCAGATACCTTGCGCCTTCATCCATATCCAGCATCTGCTGCAGCAGTTCATCGTTGGTTTCCGCGTGGGCTTCCACCACACGGCCTTCCTCAAAACGGAACCAGAAATCCTCGATCAGCTGGCCCTGATAGCTCAACGGCTTGGAGGCATAGACGATACCTTCGGCCTTGCCCCGCATGGGAGAAATAAAACACTCCTCCGTGGGCATATTGGGATTGAAGAACACACCCTTATCGGTGGTTTCTCCGCCGCCGCAGAAGATGGCTTCGGGGATCATGCCAACGGTCAGATCCGTGCCGTTGGAAGCCTTGTAGTGCAGGCTCTCAATGCCCAAAGCATTGAGATAAGCGCAGCGGTCATGGAGATCCTTGTTGTGGGCATCCCATGCAGCCATGGGATCTTCCTCCACACGGGCGGTCTGCAAAATGGCCTCCCACAGTTTCTCTACAGCTCTGCCTTTCGGCTCACCGGGGAACATCTTTTTCGCCCAGGCTGTGCCTGGCACACCGGCAATGCACCACTGGTGCTTGCCCTCCATGGCATCCCGATAAGGCTTCACCACAGGGTATCTGCCCTGCTGACCCTTGCTCATTTTTTCAATATTCATGCCCTTGAGTCCATCGGGGTCATCGGAGATGAGAAACAGCCGGCAGGGCAGCTTTTCTGCCATGTAGCGGAGCTTCTCTTCCTCAAAGGATTCCACCGTAGACAATGCCTTGACCGTACGGTGGCGGACATGGATCTTATCCAGAGGATCGTAGCTGAGATCCACATGGACCTTCCGCGCACCGGCCTTATAGAGTTCATCCACCACCATGGCGGTAAACTCCGGCTGTTCAATGCCGGCATTGAGGAACACATCCTGCCCCTTTTGGACATTGCAGCCCTTGCGGGCAATGAGTTTTGCGTACTTTCTGAGTCTGGTTTTCTGCATGGTAAACGCCTCACATTATATTTGATAACATCATAGCAAAGATTGGACAGGAAAGCAAGAATGTGGTATAATGAGGAAAATACTCGTACAGGAGGGTGCCGAACATGAAAAAAAGATGCATCATTCTTGCTGTTCTGCTGCTGTTAGTATGTCTGGTTGGCTGCGGAAAGCAGGAGGTAATTCCCGGCAGACCCCATGCACTGGAAATCACCTACGGTGAACGCAGTATTCATGCAATCACCGGCGGCTATGCCTGGAACTGGAAGGAAGGCGGCAAGAGCAAAACCGTCACCGCTGATGCCTTCGATCCCAGACTGTATCAGGACAAACTGACTTATCTCAACACCAGTGATGCCACTTCCATGGCTTTGGATTTCCTCATCCGGCCCGACAGTCTGACAGTGGAAGTTTTTTCCGCCGATGATGGCTACACCAATGGCGAAGTGGTGGAACTGAATGATCTGACCCTCCATGCGCCTCTGGACGGCAGCGACCACCTCTACACCGTCACCGCTCAGTGGAATGAGGACAAGCGGGGCTGGGGCAGCTGTACATACCATTTCCGCTTCCTTGCCCGTGCTTTGACTTCTGCCGCACCTGCCGCTACCGATACCGGTGATCTGGATCTCAATCAGGTACTCACCATGGATGCCGATGATTTCTGGGGCATTGAATTTACCAACCACATGGAAGGCACTGTCAAAACCTGCCTTTCCAAGAAAGAAAAGACCATGCTGCTGCAGTTTGTGAAGGACAAAACTCCCTCCAATCCCACACCTGCAGCCCCCACACAGATCGAAACCATGTTCTCTATGCGTGTGGTCACTCTGACCGGTTCTCAGCTGACCCTCAACTTCGGCTCCGATGGCAGAAGTGCCTGTATGCAGGTAGGCAGCACCACCTATGAACTGAAGCCCATGGACATGAATGCCCTGTGGATGCAGATCGGTTCTCCGGTTGCCGGGTAAACATACAAGTTTTTGTATATTTTATGAATATATACAAGTCAGCATGCATCTCGAATCTCTTCCCAATTGTTTGAAACCCCTATGACAAAATAAGCACCGCCGAGTTTTTGCCAAAGGTTTGGCAATGCTCGGCGGTATTTTTGTGCAAGTTGATTAAATATTCAATTAAAGCGGAAAAGTCATTGCATTTCATTGAATAATGATGTATAATCCATGTATATTTTCCAAAAGGAGCAATAGAGATGAAGAAAGTCTTTATTGACGGCAGCGCCGGTACCACCGGTCTGCGGATTTTTGAGCGGCTTTCCGCCCGGCAGGATCTGGAACTGATGATCTTGCCCGATGAGGTACGGAAAGACCCCGCTGCCCGGAAGCAGGCACTGAACAGCTGCGATGTGGCTTTTTTGTGTCTGCCCGATGCCGCCGCCATGGAAGCGGTGAGCCTCATCGAAAACGACCGTGTCACGATTCTGGACACCTCCACCGCCCACCGCACCAATCCCGACTGGGCTTACGGTTTCCCGGAACTGGGACAGGATTATAAAGAAAAACTGCTCTGCAGCCGACGGATCGCTGTCCCCGGCTGCCATGCCAGCGGCTTTATCGCATTGGTATCCCCTCTGGTGAAAGCAGGCTTGCTGCCAAGTGCTTCTCTGCTGACCTGCCATTCCATCACCGGTTACTCCGGCGGCGGCAAGTCCATGATTGCCCAGTACGAAGCAGAGAGCAGAGATGCCCTGCTGGGTGCGCCCCGGCAGTATGCTCTGACTCAGAGCCACAAGCATCTGAAAGAGATGAAAGCCGTCTGCGGCTTGGAAAATGCCCCCATCTTCTGCCCCATCGTTTCCGATTTTTACTCCGGCATGGTGGTCACCGTGCCTCTGTTCAAGGAGCATCTGACAGAAGGCACAATCATTGCCGATATTCAGAAAATCTATGCCGCCCAGTATCAGGGACCCATGGTGGAATACCTGCCCCAAATGGACGAAAGCGGCTTTGTGTCCGGCGCTGGCCTTTCCGGCAAGGACAAAATGGAAGTCACCGTCTGCGGCAATGAAGACCGCATTGTGCTGATCGCCCGCTATGACAATCTGGGCAAGGGCGCATCCGGCGCCGCCGTCCAATGCCTCAATCTGGTTCTGGACTGCGATCCCACCACAGGACTGGAACTGTAAAAAGGAGTACATATTATGAGTTTGAATGTTATTTCCGGCGGTGTCTGCGCCGCAAAGGGTTTTACCGCCAACGGTGTCCACTGCGGCATCCGTCATAACCGCACCAAGCGGGATCTGGCGCCGATTTATTCCGCCGTTCCGGCCTCTGCCGCCAGTGTCTATACCACCAATCTGGTCAAGGGCGCACCCATTGCCGTCACCAAGGCCAACATTGCCGACGGCAAGGCACAGGCCATCATCTGCAACTCCGGCAATGCCAACACCTGCAATGCTGACGGCATTGAGGTGGCGGAAACCATGTGCCAACTGCTGGGCAAGGAACTGAACATCGCCCCCACCGATGTGGTGGTGGCTTCCACCGGTGTCATCGGTCAGAAGCTGAATGTCACCCCCATTGCGGGCGGCATTCCCGAACTGGTCAAGGGTCTGGGTGACAACAGCGATGCTGCTGCCGAAGCCATTATGACCACCGACACCGCCAAAAAGGAAATCGCTGTTTCCTTTTTGGTAGACGGTGTGGAGTGCAAGATCGGCGGTATCGCCAAGGGCTCCGGCATGATTCATCCCAACATGGCCACCATGCTGGTGTTCATCACCACCGACTGCGCCATCTCCCCTGCCATGCTCCAGAAGGCTCTCAGCACCGATATTCAGAGCACCTTCAACATGGTTTCCGTGGATGGCGATACCTCTACCAACGACATGGTCACCGTCCTTGCCAACGGCATGGCAGGCAATAAGGAGATCACCGCTGACGGCGAAGGCTTTGATACTTTCATGGCAGCCCTCAATACCGTGACCATGTACCTGTGCCGCTGTATCGCCGGTGACGGCGAAGGCGCCACCAAGCTGCTGGAATGCAAGCTTACCGGCGCTGCCGACGAAAAGACCGCAAAGATCGTTGCTAAAAGCATCATCTGCTCCTCTCTGACCAAGGCTGCTATGTTCGGCGCCGATGCCAACTGGGGCCGTATCCTCTGCGCCATCGGCTACTCCGGTGCCGATGTGGATGTGAACAAGGTAGATGTCCGCTTCCGCTCTCCCAAGGGCGAAGTGCTGGTCTGCAAGGACGGTGCCGGTGTGGACTTCTCCGAAGAACTGGCAAAGGAAATTTTGCTGGAGCACGACATCGAAATTCTCGTAGAGCTGAACAGCGGCGATGCTTCTGCCATTGCATGGGGCTGCGATCTGACCTACGATTATGTGAAGATCAACGGCGATTACAGAACTTGAGGTAACAATTATGAATGTTTCCAACCATCATCGCGCGGAAATTCTGGTGGAGGCACTGCCTTACATCAAGAAATATAACGGCAAAATCATTGTCATCAAATACGGCGGCAATGCCATGATCAACGAAGAACTGAAGCAGCAGGTCATGGAAGACCTTGTGCTGCTGCACCTGATCGGTGTGAAGGTGGTTCTGGTCCACGGCGGCGGCCCGGAGATTACCGAAATGCTGCAGAAAGTGGGCAAGGAAGCTACTTGGGTGGACGGACTTCGCGTCACTGATCAGGAAACTGTGGAGATCGTCCAGATGGTGCTGGCAGGCAAGATCAACAAGACTTTGGTCAAGCTGCTGGAGGCCAAGGGCGGCAAAGCCATGGGTGTCAGCGGCATTGACGGCGGCATGATCCAGTGCAAGGTCAAGGACTCCCGTCTGGGCTTCGTGGGTGAAGTGACAGAGGTCAATGTGCAGCCCATCCGCGACCTGCTGGAAAAGGATTATATCCCCGTGGTGTCCACCGTGGGCTGTGATATGGAGGGCAACACCTACAACATCAATGCCGATACGGCAGCTGCCCATATTGCGGGTGCTTTGCAGGCAGAACGCCTCATCGCCATGACCGATATTACCGGCATTATGATGGATCCCAAGGACCCCGAATCCCTCATTCCCTGCATTGACCTGCAGGATGCCAAGGATTTGTTTGACAAAGGCATCATTTCCGGCGGCATGATTCCCAAGGTGCAGTGCTGCATCGATGCCATTCACCACGGTGTCCACAAAGTCACCATTCTGGACGGCCGTGTATCCCACGCCATTCTCATGGAACTGCTGACCGACGAAGGTGCCGGTACCATGGTGGTGCAGGATAAATTTGCCGCCAATTAAGGAGCTGTTATTATGAGCATCAAAGCCATTGACAAAGCATTCGTCGCCAATACCTACAACCGCTTCGATCTGCAGATCAACGGCGGCAAGGGTTCTCTGGTCTGGGACGAAACCGGCAAGGAATACATCGATCTGGGTACCGGCATTGCTGTCAACACCTTCGGTGTTGCCGATGAGATCTGGCAGAATGCCATTACGGAGCAGCTGCAGAAGGTGCAGCACACCTCCAACCTCTACTACACCGAGCCCTGCGCCAAGCTGGCACAGATGCTCTGCGAAAAGACCGGGATGAAGAAGGTCTTCTTCTCCAATTCCGGCGCGGAAGCCAATGAATGCGCCATCAAGGTGGCAAGAAAGTATGCTGCCGAGAAAAAGGGCACCGATCACTACACCATCGTGACTTTGTGGGACTCCTTCCACGGCCGTACCCTCACCACCCTGGCCGCAACGGGACAGGATGTGTTCCACAAGGACTTCCAGCCTCTGACCCCCGGTTTTGTCCATGCCAAGGCCAATGACCTTGCCGATGTGGCTGCCAAGGTTGCCGAAAACAAGGTGGCGGCTGTCATGATCGAGATCGTTCAGGGCGAAGGCGGTGTCAATCCTCTGACCAGGGAGTTTGTACAGGGTGTTGCCAAGCTGTGCGCTGAGCAGGATATTCTGCTGATCTGTGACGAAGTCCAGATCGGCAACGGCAGAAGCGGCAAGCTCTACGGCTACATGCACTACGGTGTGCAGCCGGACATCGTTTCCACCGCCAAGGGTCTTTGCGGCGGTCTGCCGCTGGGCGCCACCATGATGAATGAAAAGACCGAGAAGGTTCTGGGCTTCAGCGATCACGGCTCCACCTTCGGCGGCAACCCCGTCTGCTGCGCCGGTGCCATCAGCACCCTGAGCCGACTGGATGATGCCACGCTGGAAGGTGTGCAGGAACGATCCAAGCTGATTTTTGACACCCTGCAGGGCAAACCCGGCATCAAGAGTGTCACCGGTCTTGGCCTGATGCTGGGCATTGAAACGGAGAAGCCCGCCAAGGATGTCATCGCCGCCTGTATGGAACAGGGCGTGCTGGTCCTCAGCGCCCACGGCAAGGTCAGACTTCTGCCGGCATTGAACATCCCCATGGAACTGCTGAAAAAGGCTCTGGATGTTATTCTGGAAGCCTGTAAATAAAAAATTCAGACCTTCGGCTGAGCCGAAGGTCTTTTCTTATTCTTCTATGACTTCGATGTAGAAGCTGACGGGGCGGAAGCCGTCGTTGCAGGAGATCATAGCAGATTTGGGATCTTTCATCCAGCCATCAAAGAAATTTTCTTCGCCGTTGGCCAACCGCGTCACATAAGGTCCCACGCTGTCCCATGCGCTGTAGCAGAAGCCCTCAGGCATCTGGGCTTCCCGGGAAATAAACACCCGTCCCAGCTCCATATCGCAGGGGGTTTCCAAAAGATTTTCATACTGTGCCGAAAGATCCGGGTATTCGGTCTTTCGCAATACCGTGATTTTGCAGGTTTTCATGGTTTTCACTCCTTTTGCTCCATCATAACACCAAAAAAGTACTGATGCAATCTTTTTTACCCAGTTGCCAAAGCAGTCAGATTATTCTATAATGAGAGCAGTTTTTCAGGAGGCTGTACCATGAAGAAAATTCGTGTCTTTTTATTCTCCCTGCTCCTGCTGTTGCTGGCAGGAACGGTTTCCGCCGCATCCAAACCCCTGCCCTATGCCATCAAGGTCAACCGGGCATGGAACACCGTGACCATCTACACCTATGATGAAAACGGACAGTACACCGTCCCCTGCAAGGCCATGATCTGCTCTACCGCCAGAAAGCCTTACACCACCCCTTTGGGTGATTATCGGCTGACGGCCTACCGCACCCAATGGCAGAAGATGATCGACGGTACATACGGACAATATGCCACCCAGTTTCAGGGCAATTACCTCTTCCATTCCATCTGTTATTCCGATGACCGCCATGATGCCATGGTGCGGGATTCCTACAACAACCTGGGTAATGCCGCCTCCATGGGCTGTGTGCGTCTGGAAACCATCGATGCCAAATGGATCTTCGACAACTGTCCCGCCGGTACCCCTGTGACCATCTATGACGATTATGACAGCCCCGGACCTCTGGGCAAGCCGGACAAAACCCTTCCCTTTATTGCGGAAGAGCATTACACCGGCTGGGATCCCACAGATCCTGCTGATGGCAATCCCTGGCGCACTGCCAAAATCACAACCATTGAAATTTCCGAAACGGAACTGACTCTGCAGGCAGGCGAAGCCGCCGCTTTGACCCAGACCCACGAGCCGGAATTGGCTCAGGTTTTCTGGAAAAGCAGCGATGAAACCATTGCAACGGTAGATGAAATCGGTCAAGTCGTGGCCCTCTCTGCCGGCACCGCCACCATCACCGTAGGCGGCCTGACCGGCAAAACGGCAGAATGTACCGTGACGGTGGAAGGGGAGCTTCTGCCCTTTGACGATGTACAGCCGGGCATCTGGTACTACAACGATGTGCGGAAAGCCACGGAGCAGAAACTCTTTAAGGGCATGGGCAAGCGAACCTTCGCCCCCGATCATACCATGACCCGCGCCATGGTGGTGCAGGTGCTGCACCAGATGGCAGGCAAACCCAGAACCGTCGCCAAGTCGGCATTCTCCGACGTGGCGGAGGACACATGGTACGCCAACGCCGTCAAATGGGCCGAAGCAAAGGGCATCGTCAAAGACATTGCTGCTGATACTTTCTGTCCAGAACAGGCCATGACCCGTCAGGAGATGGCAGTGGTCCTGTGGCGATACGCAGGATCTCCCAAGGTCAAGGGTGATCTCGTCGACTTTGAGGACAGTACGGAAATTGCAAATTTTGCGTTAGATGCCATGCAATGGGCTGTTTCCAAGGGTATCCTGCAGGGCAGCAATGGCATGCTGCAGCCGGACAAGGCCGTTTCCCGTGTGGAGGCCGCCGCCATTTTGCTGCGATATAAAAAGTAAAAGCACCCCTCCGGGTGCCATAAAAAAGGAAATGACCTTTGATCGGTTTGACTACTCACTTCAAACGATCAAAGGTCATTCCCAAATTCCTTGGGTTCCATCATTTTACGTAACCTCTACTTTCTTATATTTTGGGAGTTACTTAGTACATTGGACTCACTCCTTCTTTGTGACTTCATCATAACCCCTTTTTTCCCTTTTTGCAAGATGGGAAATTCCATAAGAATCAAGCCAAAATGTTGGAGAAAATGAGAATAGACAAAGGCTTTGCTTTTGTGGTATGATAAATGTGTTGGGCGGCCTTTTGGGCCGCCCTTTTTATATCAGTATACCGTTGCAATGGTCGATCTCATGCTGGATGATCTGGGCGGGCCAGCCGGTAAAGGTCTTGATCCGGGTCTGGAAATCCGCCGTCTGCCATTGGACCTTGATAGTCTGCCAGCGCTTGCAGGGTCTGGGATCGCCAAGAAGGGACAGGCAGCCTTCCTCCGTGTCATAAGGACCGGATTTTTTGAGAATCTCCGGGTTGAACATGGTCATATACGCACCTTCATTATCAAAAACAATGATTCTTTTACGGATGCCGATCATGTTGGCCGCCATACCCACGCAGCCCTCCTTGTGGGCAGTCAGGGTATCCAGCAGATCCTGTGCCGTCTGCAAATCTTCCTTTGTGGCCTGCTCCGAGGGTATTCCCAGCAAAATGGGATCGTGTACCAGTTCTTTGACCATATGACAACTCCAAATCTATAAGTTTCGTCTTATTATAAAGAAAAATCGTTGAAAACACAAGGTTTTCAACGATTTTTGATTTTATATCTGTGTTACTGAAAGGATGGCTTATGCGTTTCACCCGTAGCAAAAGCATTGGGGCCGGGATTGGACATGGAAAAATACATCTTTGCCGCCTTGGTAGTACCGAAATCCCGGTTGGAGCCGGTTTCCTGTACCTTGTTGAAAGCGTCCCGGAACATCTGATTATGGGCTTCCTCCCGGTTGAGCAGGAAGTCAATGGTTTCTCTGACCTTCTTATCTTGAATCTGGCGGTAGAGATACTCATAGACCACCTTGGCTCTCTGCTCCGATGCAATATTGGAGAGCAGATCAGCACACAAATCCCCCGTGACCGTCACATAATCTGCCGTCCAGGAATAGCCGGAAGCATTGATGAGACCGGGGTTCAGACCGAGAAGCACATGGCTCTGCACTTCCCCTGCCTGTACCTTTGTCGCATCCGCATCGTGCCCGTTAAGCAGGTTGATGGTCTGCGCCACCATCTCCATGTGCCCCAGTTCTTCGGCTGCAATGTCCAGGAAGAGATCCTTGATCTCAGGATCCTTGATTCGAAAACTCTGGGACATATACTGCATAGCCGCCTTCAATTCACCGTTGCCGCCGCCCAGCTGTTCCTGCAGGAGCACTGCATACTGAGGATTTGGTCTTTCGACTCCTACGGGATGAAAAAGCTCTTTTTCGTGTTTGAACATGATAAACCTGACCTCCGTTTATGGATTTGGTATTATCATGCCCTGCATAGAAGCCGCCTATACGAACCGATCGTCTGTGGCAGGATTATCAATCAGCTTTCCGTCCTCCGTAAAACGGGAGCCATGACAGGGACAATCCCAGCTGTGCTCGGCTCGGTTGTATTTGAGAGCACAGCCCAGATGGGGGCATCGGGGCTTTGTCGGTGTCAAAAGTCCCATAGCAGATTCAAACGCATTGATGGCAAGCTGGGGATGCAGCATGCTGCGCGATGGAGAGAAAACTTCCGCATACCGATTATACTTTCCCCGGACAAGGTTAGATAAGAGCATCGCCGCCACCATGGAAGAGCTCATCCCCCACTTGTTGTACCCCGTGGCAGCATACAAATTCGGAGTATGCTTGGAATACTGCCCAATATACGGAATGCTGTCAAGGGTCATGCAATCCTGTGTCGCCCATTTGACTGTGATTTTTGCATCCGGATAATGCTTCTTTGCAAAGGCTTCCAGCTCTTTCCAGTTTCCGCCCTTTTTGCCTGTACGATGCCCGCCGCCGCCCAACAGCAACAGGTTTTGATAGTTGCGAAAGGACAAGCCCTTATCCCGTTCATCCACATACATTCCATTTACATCGGCCGCACCTTCCAAGGCTAACACATAGGAGCGATGCTGGTATAGTTTCAGAAAATAACTGCCGTGCTTATTCAAGATGGGGAAATGAGTCGCCACGATCATCTTTTTGCAGGTGATTACACCGTGCTGCGTGACCGCCTTGTTTGGTCCCAGTTCCAACACTTTGGTGTTCTCATAGATGGGCAGCTCCTTTGCCACGGCATAAGCAAATTTCAGCGGGTGAAACGCAGCCTGATCCCTGACACACACCGCACCTGCAACTTCAAAGGGCAGCGGCAGCTTGTCAGTAAATTCAGCTTCTACTCCCAATCGGTTTAACGCATCCACTTCCCGACGGATTTTTTCGCAGTCGTCCAGGGAATACACATAGGAATCTTTTCTTTCATAGTCGCAGGGAATGTCCCGGCACAGTGCTGCGTATTTCTCGCAGGCCTGCAGCTGTGCTTCCAGATAAAGCCGCGCCTTGTCCGGCCCAAAGTTTTTGATCAGTTTGTCGTATATCAAACCATGGGCAAAGGTGATTTTTGCGGTGGTGTTCTTGGTAATTCCACTGCAGATACGGTCTGCCTCAACGAGGATGCAGTCTATACCTGCATTTTTCAGCATATGGGCACATAAAATGCCCGTCATACCGCCGCCAATGATCAGAATATCGGTGTTATCGCTTTTGTTCAGGGCGGGAAATTGTACGCGTTCCGCAGTTTTCCCCCAGATGGAATGGATGGTGTTTTCTCTCATAGTTTGTTGCTCGCAAGGGCATCCACATATCGCTGCATCGCATCGGGATTCATCCCCAAAGCCATGGCAAATCCTACCGGCATGTCGTTTCGGTTCATTTCCTCGCCTCCGAATTTTAGTAGGATTATTCTTTGCAGCTTCACAGCCCGAAATACCTGTCAATATTTAAAGCCCTGACACTTGTCAGGGCTTTTGGTTTATTTCAGTACGAGTCCATCATGGAATGCCTGACCAACTTTTTCACCAAGGACCAGATAGTGATGGTTAACGGGGTCGTAGGTGATGGGCTGCAGCTTGGAAACATCCACTTTTCCGTCTTCATTCAAGACACTTTCGTCAATGCTGACATTCACAATTTCACCAACCAGGCGGCAGGTTTCGGTGTCGTAGGAAATCAGTCTGCACTCCAAAGCCATGGGCAATTCATCAATCAGCGGTGCATCCACAAACTCTGATTTTGCTGCATGGAAGCCTGCCTTTTCGAATTTCCTGGGTTCTTTATGCCCCGACACAACGCCCACATAGTCGCAGGCGGCCATGTACTTGGCCGTCGCCATAGATACGGTAAAGGCCTTCCGCTCCAGAATATTTTCCGCTGTCTTGTGTGCGGAGTCAACACAGATGGAGATCTCCTTTTCTTCGCTGATCCCGCCCCAAGCCGCATTCATGGCATTGGGTGTTCCATCTGCATTGTATGTGCCGATGATAAACACAGGCATGGGATAGCACATGGGTTTTGCTCCAAAGTTTTTACGCATAGTCGCTCCTCCTTATCCGATTACAGCATGCAGCTGCAGATATACTTGTGACCCGATACCGTCGGCGGTGTTTCGGTTTTGACGGCACGGAAAGTGTCCGGATTTGCAACATACAGATGCGCCAAGGCAATGCCCATGTCAATTCGGTTCATATACCCCGCCACCGACCTGGCCGCGCAGAATGCATGAATGGTATCCCCTTCATGAACAAAGTGCCAAGGCTGGCTGTTGATACTGGAAGGTGCCAATCTGGCAGGCTCCAACCGGAAATCTTCGGCATCCGCAATTTGTGACAGCGTCTTGCGTTTGAAGTCATGACGCATTTGGTTGCCCTTAGGATAGCCAAATGCCAGCATGATAACAAACTTCATCCCATCCACTTTGGGTGCAGTCTTAGGGTTCAGTTTTCCCATGCCCAGCCAGCAAACACCAAGCCCCAAAGTCTGTAGGTACAGATCCATCTGCTGAAACAGAAAACCTACATTCTCCAGATAACCTTCTGCTTCTTCGGAATAAATCGTGATCACCTGCGGCGTCGTCCACGGAAAAATACACTTGATCTGATCCCGGCTAATAATATCCATGCGGACTTTGATTTCAGGATACAGCGGTTTCATCTCAAAGGACAAAATTTTCTCTATCATTTCCGCATCTACGGGAACACCGGTATAACTGCGGCAGGACTTTCGATGATAGATCATTTCGTTTAAGGTCATAGTGGTTCACCTCCGGCAAGGCTCTGATAAATTTATTTTACCATAGAAGATAACTTTTCTGCAAGATCGCAACAATTTATAAATACATTTCGCTTTTGGGATAGAAAACAGGGGGTCCATGGTTGGCCCAATCAATTTTAATGCCAAAAGGTAAACACCGACTTTGCAGTAAAAGTCGGTGTTTTCTGGTGGAGATAAGCGGGATACTCCGCAGCTTTGCTGCTCCGTGAGTCACGCCTGTCGGCGTGCCTTCGACCGCGCAGCAGCACTCGCGCCCCTTTTCACCAAAGAAAAAAGACATCCATTCTTCTGAACTGCACCCCATTTGTTAGACAAGTATGATAAAATACTTGTACTAAGAAATGGGGTGTAATTCTATGCCAAAAGGAATACCAAACAAACGGCATACCGGTGAGTTCAAGCAGATGGTTGTTGAAACCATGATGCGTGACAGACTCAGCTACCGCGAAGTGGCGCAGCAATTTGAGATATCCGGGCACGAGCAAGTTCGCAAATGGGAACGGATATATCTGACAGAAGGGCCGGAAGGACTTTATATTGAACGGCGAGGTCGTGGCAGCAAGGGACGACCGGCAAAGTTCCCCAAAGAAGTTGAAGAAGATCTGCTGCAGGAAGTACAAC
>JAZNFJ010000069.1:0-4207 GCA_045589035.1 Candidatus Avilachnospira sp.
TGGGGCGGTGCCGCCGGCGCCAAGGTGTTCCTCGACCCGGCGGAAGACATGGCGGTGTTCTATGCCCATCACATGCTGAATCCCCAGCCTGCCTACTATCAGCCCCGGCTGAGGAAGGCCATTTACGAGAGTTTGAAGTAAGAAAAGACGGATTACCACGGCCTTGCAGGCCTCGCAATGACCAGAGTTAAGGTGTCATTGCGAGCACCGAAGGTGCGTGGCAATCCGTTTCTTCTTTATATCGGCACCTATATGGCCCCCTTGTGTAAAGGGGGCTGGATTTTTCTCTGCTTTAGCTGAGAAAAAGACTGGGGGATTGTCAATCCCTCCGGTTTCGCTTCGCTCAACCACCTCCCTTTGCACAAGGGAGGCTTTGGTGCGTTCGAATACTGCCTTATTCGTATTCTTTCTTGTATTCTGCCAGCTGGTCCTGCCAGTATGTTCGCTCTTCGTCGGAAATCTCTCGGATGACCCGGCAGGGATTGCCGGCGGCCACCACATTATCAGGGATGTCCTTTGTGACCACAGAGCCTGCGCCGATGACCACATTGTCGCCGATGGTCACACCGGGCACCACCACCGTATTGCCGCCGATCCAGACATAACTGCCGATCTTCACCGGCTTGCCGCATTCCGTACCATCGGCCCGGACAAGGGGATCGATGGGGTGAGAGGCAGCGAAAATGGACACATTGGGCCCGCACATAACCTCGTCACCGATGGTCACATCAGCGGTGTCCAACAGGGTAAAATTGTAGTTGGCATAGAAATTTCTGCCCACGGTGGTATTGATGCCGTAGTCGCAGTGGAGTGGCGGCTCGACATAGGCATTTTCCCCGGCAGAGCCGAGAATCTCCTTCAGCATTTCCTTACGCAGGTCATCCTGCGTTTCGAGGGTTTCGTTGTATTTTCTGGTCCGCTCCTTGGCTTTCAGATGCTGGCTGCGCAGCTCCGGATCGGCGGAGCGGTAGAGCAGACCTGCTGCCATCCGTTCTTTCTGAGTCATAAGGTTTCCTTTCTCTTCGGCGAAGCCGAAACTTCACTGCCGAAGGCAACTTCTCTTACGCAGTAAACTTCACTTGCCGTAAGGCAAACTTCACCATTTCACATCTTCTCTTTTGCAGTATTGATGGATTTTACGAGCATGCGCCTAATGATTCCACATTCCTGCATGAGTTCTTCAGACAGTTCTTCTGTGATACAGCTTGTTCCTGCAAGCATTTCTACCCAATATTCTGTCTCCACACACTCTTTCAGAGCAATGTGCAGTTTATTGACAAAATCGGCTCTGCTGGCCGCATAGTTGGCTTCATGGACATTTGCACCAATGGATGTTGCACTTTTTGTAATTTGATTGATGAGAACGCCTCTGCCTTTTCTCGAATCTATTTCATCGCAAGCTGCAATGACTTTTTATGCCAATGCCTTTTGGTGAAGTTTTTGCTGTGCAAAAGTGAAGTTGTTTCACAGTGAAGTTTCGTTTGCCTCGGGCAAACGAAGTTGTTGAATCAGTGCAACTGATTCAACATGGGCGCAGCGGGGGAACATATCCATGGCTTCCACCTTGACGGTTTCATAGCCCTGTTCGCCCAGGCGTTTCAGGTCACGGGCGAGGGTGGCGGGGTCGCAGGACACATAGACGATCCGCTGGGGGGACATCTCCACCATGGCTTCGATGACCGTTTCATCCAGACCCTTCCGGGGCGGGTCCACCACGATCACATCAGGGCGGATACCGTCTTCTGCGAACTTTTTCGCCGCTTTGGAGGCATCTGCACAGAAAAACTCTGCGTTTTCAATACCATTTCGCTTGGCATTGTCTTTGGCATCGGCAATGGCGGCTTCAATGATTTCCACACCGATGACACGCCCGGCGCGGTTGGCTAAAGATAGGGTAATGGTGCCGGTGCCGCAGTAGAGATCCAGCACCGTTTCCGTACCCGTCAGCCCGGCATATTCCAGCGCCTTGCCGTAGAGGACTTCCGCGCCGTCCCGGTTGACCTGATAGAAGCTTCGGGGGGACAGGCGGAACCGCAGTCCGCAGAGAATATCCTCGATATATCCCGGGCCGTAGAGGGCGATAAACTTGTCCCCAAGGACCGCATTGCCCGATTTTTTGTGGATACTCAGGCACAAAGTACTGAAGTTATTCACACTTTCCACAAGGTTTTCCACAAGCTCCGTTTCATGGGGAATGCCGTCGCCATTGATGACCAGACACACCAGCACCTGTCCCGTAGCCATGGCAGTGCGGACATAAATATGCCGCACCAGACCTTTTCGCGTTTTTTCGTCATAAACCGACACATGGTTTTCCTGCATCCAGCGGACGACCACTTCTCTGGCGGCATCGGCTTCCATGCCCTGAATGGAGCACCGGCGGATGGGCACCACCTGATGGGTGCGGGGGCGGAAAAATCCCGCTTCGGCTTTGCCCTTGACCAGACCAACGGGGTACTGGGCTTTATTACGGTAGTGAACCGTGGCAGGGGAGCCGGTGATGGCAACAGTTTCCAGTTCCAGTCCGCCGATTCGGTTCATGGCATCGGTGACCCGCCGGGCTTTGGCGCGGAGTTCTTCTTCATAGTCCATGTGCCAAAACACACAGCCGCCGCAGTCCTTAAAATAGGGGCACTCCGGCTTGACCCGGTGGGGGCTGGGGGAGAGGATCTCCAGAATATCGCCGTAGGCAGCGGTGTGACCCAGATGTGCAATGCGAATCTTTACCCATTCGCCTTCCATGGCACCTGCCACGAACACCGCCAGCCCCTCCACCCGGGCAACACCTTGCCCTTCAGAGGTATAGCCGACGATATCCACTTCCAAAACCTGTCCTTTATAAACAGGATACTCTTTTTGTTTCACGTGAAACACTACTCCTTACATTTGGCTTTGCACCATTTGATCTATGGCTTCACATACGCCGTTGAAGTTTTGAAGAACATCTAAATTGCTGAACCGTATCACCTTCAACCCTCGATGTTCCAGTTCTTCTGTCCTTCGCAAGTCTTTTTCTGCTTCCGAAGGATCGTAATGCTGGCCGCCATCCAATTCTATAACCAATTTTGCTTTATGGCAGTAAAAATCGACAATATAGTTCCCAATCACATACTGCCGATGAAATTTCACAGTATATGCCTTCAAAAATTCATACCAAAGTTTTCTTTCTTCTTTTGTCTGATCTCTTCGCAGCTGCTGTGACAATGCTGTCAGACGATCTCTTGCCATGGGTGCTCTCCTTACAAACCATGCCTTCTCCTGTGGAGAAGGTGTCTGCGAAGCAGACGGATGTGGGGTGCGAAGCACAACGAGAGCCTTCTCCCCACACCCGGCTTCACTTCGTTCAGCCACCCTCTCCCAAGGAGAGGGCTTTCATGCTTTTATACTATTATAATAGTACCACAAAAGGCGGCCGTTGACAATGGAGCCTTTGCGGTAGATAATGGTGGCAGAAAAGGAGCATGCTTATGAACTACCATTCCTGTCATCTGTGTCCCAGAAACTGCGGCGTGGACCGCACCGGCGGTCAGCTTGGCTTCTGCGGACAGACCGATCAAGTGAAAATTGCCAGAGCCGCACCCCATTTCTGGGAAGAGCCTGTCCTCTGCGGCGAAGGCGGCAGCGGCACGGTGTTTTTCTCCGGCTGTACCATGGGCTGCGTCTTCTGCCAGAACGACGAGATCAGCCATCAGGGTCTGGGCAGGGAAGTGGCAGTTCTGCGAAAAGTCTTTGAAAATCTGATCGAACAGGGTGTTTCCAACATCAATCTGGTCACCGCCACCCAGTTTCTGCCCTCCATCCTCCCGGCATTGACCCCAAAACTGCCTGTTCCCGTGGTCTACAACTGCGGCGGCTACGAGTCCGTGGAAACCCTCAAACAGCTGGAGGGCCTGGTGGATATCTACCTGCCGGACATGAAATATTCCTCCAATGCCCTTGCCAAAAAGCTGTCCCACGCACCGGATTATGTGGAAACCGCTTCTGCCGCTATTTTGGAGATGTACCGGCAGGTGGGGAAGGTGCAGATGGAAAACGGCATCATGAAAAAGGGCATGATCCTGCGGCATCTGATTTTGCCCAATGAGATCGACAACTCTCTGGGTGTGCTGGATTGGGTGGACGAACATTTTCAGCCGGGGGAAATTCTCTTCAGTCTGATGAGCCAGTATGTGCCCATGGGCCGCGCCAAAACCATGGAGGGTCTGAA
>JAZNFJ010000070.1:0-2771 GCA_045589035.1 Candidatus Avilachnospira sp.
ACAGATCTCTTGCATCGATGATCAAGGATCGTTTCTGCTGGCCCTCACTCAGATCAACATCCTGCCGGATTCGGTTAACGCCTTCACCGGCACCCAGAACAATCGCATAGTTTTTCCAGTTCTGCGTTGACAGGGTTATGCCATTTACGGTCATATTCCCAAAGCGCTCTGAGAAAACCAGATTGTCCTTTTCCTCCGGCTTGTAGAACTCGACGGTAATACCGCCGGTGCTGCGGATCGCCCGAAAGCCCACATCCGTCTCCTGTCCCATTTTCTCGCATAGCACAAGAATGGACTTATTACTGATATCGTGACCGTACACGTCTTCCAGCGAACTGTCAGCAAATGAAAACGAGGTGTAGCCCTCACCGCTTTCATAGGCTTCTTTGATGGAACTGGTCATCTTAGACCCGGCAGAAATAGTTCCTATAAAAGGAACGTCATCCAGGCAGCGTGTGGCCTGTTTGCCCGTAGCAATGATTTTTCCATTCTGAACCTGGACCGTTTTAATTACCATCAGCGTTTTTCTGTCACTTCGGCCAACAAAGCAATCCGGTTTTACTTTCCGCTTGTACTCCGCTGTTACCTGAAGTTCCAGCGTAAATGCCTGCGTCGTATTGTACCCCTCAGACCAGAGGCAGGAGATGAACTGATTGCCGATGATGGAGATTCTGTTCATCTGCTCATCATAGAGATTAAGATTCATAAAGTACCACCACCGCAGGACTAAAGGTAAACTGTGATGTCAGGCTTGCCCCGCCACCATCATCCGTTGCAGAAATAACATTGTCACCAACATCCAACTCGAACAAGTTGGACTCTTCGTCGATCCAGGAAATAATATCGGTTGTGACATCAGCCGACGTCAGCTCCGCACGAAGGACATTATCATCATCACGATAGATCTGAACCGTCTCCCCGGCATTCACCGTACCATTGATTCGGATGAATTCGTAGGTCTTCAGATTGGTAATCGTAATATTGGTACAGACACCATTGCTTCGGAGGAGGACCCGGAAAGGCACAGGCACGTCGCCGGTATTGTTTACCGTGATATACTTTGCCGATTCCCGTGTTCCGAACCGATGAGATGTCCCATAATTCACAGGAAAACGGAAATTCGCTTCCACCGCACCGACATAATACAGTTCCTCCCCGATGCTGCGGTAATAGGGATACGGTGCATAGAACTGCATCCGGAACAAGCCGTTATTCTTCACAGCGGAAAAGGTGGGCGCCGCTTTGACGTACACCCGGATATAGTGAGTTTTTTGGAAAATCAGTCTTCCGGATGTAAGAGGCGCGCAGGTATTTCGCAGGGAATTCTTAATGGTAACGATGTCACCGTATATCTGACCAGTCACGTCGATGTAACGGCCGCTGACAGACTGATTTTCAACTTTCTCACCAATTTGAGAAAAACCCTGGGATGTACCCAGGGTCACTTCCATTCCATCGCCAATATTCATGCCGAACCAGTTGCTTCCAGAAGGTCCAAAAATGAAGGTACGGCCATTATCAGCTTCAAATACAACTTCAAACACCAAACATCACCGCCAGTTCCTGTTGATACCGGGCCTCTTGCATCAGGTCGGCCGCGGTTTTTGCTTCGCTGTAGATATTCTGAACGACGTTGACTGCCCTACCATACTGAGCAGCTGATCCAGAGACGGAAAGTCGGGTGCCAATACGCAAACTGCTTTTGAGCATGTTCTCACCCATATCGTCCACAGCATTGTATACCAGCTTTGCATTGTCTCGGATACCCAGGGCAATGCCGGCCGGATACTGACGGCCAATTTCCAGTCTGCCGCGCCGGGAAGGAGATGCAATTCCCAGTGCCCTTTTCGCAGCTGTCAGTGCCGACTGGGCTGCGTCCTTGGCCGCACGGATGATGGATCCAACGCCGTCCTTGATACCTTGCACAATACCGGCAATCAGATCGGAGCCGAGCGATTTCCAGTCATACCCCAAAAACGCATCAACTGCATTGGATACAAGGTCACCCGCAGCAGAAATAACATTTGGAATTTCAGAAATCAGGCCCGCCACCAATTCGCCAACCAGTGCAATACCATGGGCCAGCAAATCAGGGAGATGGCTTGCAATCGTTGCCAGCAAATCACCCAAAATTGATGCACCTGCATTGATGACACGGGGGGCGCTGTTTAGAAGGCCCTGGCCCAAATTCATGACCAGGGAAATGCCACTTTCAAGCAGCGAAGGGCAGGCATTCAGAATAGCAGTCAGCAGCTTATTCAGTAGTGGGCCTGCAGCATTGGTCAGGAAATTGGGGATTCCGTCCAGAAAGCCGATGCCAATCTCGCTAATGATCATGGAACCATCATTGAAGATGTTTGGCAGTTCGCTGGTCACAAAATCTGCCAGATTATCGACCATCGTACTGACAACAGAACCAACATTGTCAGGCAATGCCGCGTTGATAAACGTCACCAGAGCCCCCGGCAACACAGTAATGTTATTCCAGACTGCAGGAACCAGGTTGTTCAGCAAAAATGTGGAGGTAGTTTCTGCCAGTGCATTTAGGGACGGTTCAATGGATTTTCCAAGTGCCAAATTGCCCAGAACATCGGTGGCAGCTGCTTTCATGGCATTGAAAGAACCAGTCAAAGTGGAAGATGCTTCAAGGGCCGTTGTTCCAGTGATTCCAAGTTCTTCCTGAATAACATGAATTGCAGAGTACACATCCGAAAGGTTGCTGATATCGTACTTGACACCAGACAGCTTTTCGGCATCCCTGCTTAAGAGTC
>JAZNFJ010000071.1:0-22254 GCA_045589035.1 Candidatus Avilachnospira sp.
CCGGAACAGAAAGGCCTTTTAACGGATACCGGTACAAGTGAAACAACATAATAACGAAACGACCGGGTCAAATATTTGACCGGGTCGTTTGACTATTCAAGTTCCAATACCATTGTATAATTGCCGTCTTCTGACAGATAGACCGCTTCCGTGTCCTCGTCCAGAAGTTCTCTGCATACATCATCCGCGGAATAGAATACGCAGGTTCCGCAGGAGGAACTGAGCACTCTGGGGACAGGCACCATTCTGGCCTGCAGACCGGCGCTTTCCATGGAACGGCAGGTCAACAATGCACTGAGATGGGTATGAAATGTGGCAACAAATTGCTTCATTTTGTGAGTGTCAGGCGGAAATCCTCGTCTTCCTGCTGAGAAGTGACGGAGTAACCCTGGTTATTTGCAAAGCGGGTTACATTTTCCAGAGCGCACTGGTTGTCCACAAGTACCTCCAGCTTGTCTGGTTGATTTGCCTTTACTTCTTTCTGTACCATGACAACGGGCATGGGGCAGGCATAACCTCTTGCATCTACCATATCAATTCTCCTTCTTCGCAAAGTTGGTGACAGAGATGATTGCAACCACAACAAGACCGATAATAACTGCGATCTGTCCGCGGGCGGTAGGACCGTCTGCAGAGGATGCCAGACCGAAATTGTGGCAAACGGCTGCACCGAAAATCATACCGAGGACTGCCATGGCGGCATCGGAGTTGCCTTCACCGGTGAGAATCAGCTGACGCAGGGGGCAGCCGCCCAACAGGATGGAGCCCCAGCCAACGAGCACCATGCCCAGGAAGTTCCAGACACCGTCTGTATGTGCCACAGGCTGACCGGCAAAGCCGGGATTAAAGGTCTTCAAAATCAGATTGCCGATGACAATGGTCACCAGAATGGCGGTAAAGCCGGTGATCAGATTGAAGTCCTTGAACATCACGGCATCACGGATGCCGCCGGCCATGCAAAGACGGCTTCTCTGGCACAATGCGCCAACAATACCGCCAATAATCAGTGCAGCGATCCAGGGTGCAGCCTTGGAACCGGGGCCTTCCGCGCTCCACTTGAACAGTTCGGGCACAACCAGAGTCAGTACAAACAGAGCAGTCAACACCAAAGGCAGAATCCAGCCTTCTGCTTTGACCTGATTGTATGCACGCTTAAGGCTGAAGCCTTTCTTCAGACATACGACGCCGACCAGAATGCCAACGATGAAGCCGACCAGTGCCACCAGCGCATTGAGATCACCGCCGCCAAGACGGATAACCATACGCAGAGGACAACCGAGGAACATCAGTGCACCGATCATAACGAATACACCAAGAATAAATCGGGTAATAGGTGCGCTGCCGCCCTTGGATTTGAATTCCTTGGCGCAAACAGCCATGACCAGAGCACCAAGAATAAGACCGACAATCTCGGGACGGAAATACTGAACAACTGCTGCACCATGGAACCCCATAGCACCGGCTATGTCCCGCAGGAAGCATGCAATGCAGAAGCCCATATTTCCCGGATTACCGAGAACACCGAGCACAACTGCAGCAATACCAATGACTGCACCGCTGATTACGACCCAAGGATTAATTTTTCGTACCATTTTACCACTCCTTATCTTTTTATAGAATAACGATGTTATGAGTATAGCATTATTCTCACAAAAAGTAAACGGGTCATTGACAATTTTTTGTTCATGAACGATAATGAAATCAACCTTGAAATGAGTGTGATTTGTATGATTTATCTCGATAATGCTGCAACTTCCTTCCCGAAACCGCCGCAGGTTGCAGAACGGATGTGCGAATATGTATCCACAGTCGGTGCGACCATCAACCGTTCTGTATATGCCTCGGCGCAGGATGCCGGGCTTGTTACGCTGCAGCTGCGAGAACGGCTTGGCAGACTTCTGGGGTATGGCGGACGGGCCAATCATGTTGTTTTGACAGCAGGTTGTACCATGAGTTTGAATATGGTGATTCGGGGATGGCTCAAGCCCGGGGATCATTGCATCGTCAGTTCTATGGAACACAATGCGGTTATGCGTCCGATGATAGATCTTGGTGTGGAGTTTGACCGCATTCCCTGTGACAAAGATGGCTTTCTGAATCCTGCAGACATCATTCCGCTAATCAAATCCAATACCAAGCTTCTGATTATGGCACACGGCTCCAATGTGACCGGTTCTATGCAGGATGCAGAAGCTGTAGGAAAAATCTGCCGGGAATGCGGTATCCCCTTTGTTTTGGACGCTGCCCAGACTGCCGGGCATGTTTCTGTGGATTTTGATCGTTTTGGCTGCTGTGCCATGGCCGTTCCTGCTCACAAAGGATTACTTGGACCAAGCGGATTGGGTGCCCTTGTTCTGGCGCCGGAATTTGCGAAGAACCTAAGACCTTTGCTGACCGGTGGCACGGGCTCTGCGTCCCACACGGAAATGCAGCCGGAATTTATGCCGGACAAATTTGAACCCGGCACTCCTAATCTCCCTGGTATCTACGGCTGGGAGGCAGCACTTTCTTTTCTGGAGTATAAGACGGTGGAAGCCATTAGAGCCCATGATATGCGCTGTATGACGCGTTTTATAGATGGGTTGAGAGAAATTAAGGGCGTTCGTCTTATTGGAACTGAGGACATTTCCAGACGCGTTGGCGTGTTTGCTTTGGATTTTCCGGGTCAGGATAATGCACTGGTTGGAGAACGGTTAGAGCGGGAATTTGGCATTCTGAGCAGGTGCGGGCTTCACTGTGCACCCAATGCCCATAAAACAATCGGTACCTATCCTGAGGGGGTTGTGCGTCTTAGCTTTGGCTGGACAACAACAGAAGCAGAGATCGATGCCGCTTTAACGGCAATAAAAGTAATCGGAGAAAGCAGGCTGTAAAGTCTGCTTTCTTTCATATAAAGGAAAAGTGCCAGAGAGGTTCAGTACCGGCAAGTTTGATAGAAATACGATCAGAGTAAACCGTAATTCTGTCGATCAGTGTCTGAAAAAACAAGGTGCTTTCCGCCTGACCGTGTAGTATGTCCAAACATTGTTGTGTGCAGAGGTCAGAATCGATTTCTTTTCTGTTATGATCTGCCTGCTTCCATTGTTTTTCTGTCTTTGTATACAGATTCTCAAATACTTCAGTTGAAATTTTTTCTTCGTGATATAAGTCTATTAAGTTTTGCAGTTTTTGCATCAGCCGATCCTTTCTTTCTTTTGATTTATCCATGGCTCTTTCATCTGCAATAGAGCTTCCCTGCTTTGCAAGAGAGACCACATCCGATGTAAGTGCAGGGATATCTGAACAATATTGATCGATTATAGAACAAATCGCATTGCGGAGCAGTGAATCACGAATGGACTTCCCTGTTTTGCATTGCGATGATCGGCTGCAGCACCATCTGCGGCAGATACTGCCATCCTTGCGTTTTCTTGCTTGCGAAACAAATACATTGCCGCATTTTCCGCAGTAGATTTTCCCGGAAAATCCATATTGTTTGGATCGGGCCTTACCTTCACCCCTTTTTTTACTTTGATGTTTCAATAATTCTTGCGTGTTGTCCCAAAGCTCTCTTGATACAATTCCTTCGTGATGATCCGATATGTAAATGATCGGCTCCTGACCGAAGTTTATCTTCTTTTCATGGGTCAGGTAATTAGGGGTATAGGTCTTTTTCTGGACAAGATCTCCAACGTATTTTTCATTTCGCAATATGCGAAGGATTTTTGTGGGTGTCCAGATGTTTCCGGTTTCTGCTTCCAGCTCCGCGGCAATGGTATAACTGCTTTTTCTTTCCTGTGTATAGCGATGGAATATGGATCTGACAATTTCGGCTTCGTCCGGCTTGATTATCAGACAGCCATTTTCCAAATGATAACCGAGTAACGAGTGACCGAACACGACACCCTGTTCCATTCTTCTCGTTTGCCCCCACTTGACCCGTTGGGAGGTTCGCCTGCTTTCCTCCTGTGCCAGAGAACCCAGAATAGACAAACGTAATTCAGCATCGGCGTCTTGTGTATGAATGCCGTCTGTCATAAAAATGACATCAATTCCAAGGGATTTTAACTCTCTTGTGTATGTAATGGCATCCAGAATGTTTCTGGCGAAACGACTTACTTCTTTTGTCAGAAGCAGAGAAAACTTCCCTGTTCTGGCATCTTCCATCATGCGGTTAAACTGTGTCCGTTTGATTGTGGATGTCCCGGAAATTCCTTCATCGGCATAGATTTCGGAGAGCACCCAATCCTTCTGCTGCTGAATGTATTGTTTGAAATACTGCTGCTGCGCCACAAAAGAATTGTTCTGGTCCTCTTTGTCCGTGGACACCCTGCAGTAAGCAGCAACATAGGTCATAAGTTCTGCTCCAGAATCAGCAAGGCTTGCAAAAGCGCAGCTTCACTGATCAGTTCCTGTTCTCTCAAACTCAGAAGCAGAGCTTTTTTACAGATGCACATGAATTGCGCTTGCTCTGCTTCTGTTAAATTACCTGTTTCAGTTAGCTTCAGTCGATCCATGCGATCACCCCGTTCAATTTATGCAGCAAACATACGCATTATGTTCCGCCGGTAGGTACAGAAGAGTTAGGACATTTAGAGATGGTAGGATCCATCGTTCATCAGCTGACCAGAAAACTGACAGATTCGCAGATTGAAAACAGTGCGTTTGCACCGTATTTTGTGGATCACAGTGCTGGTGTATATCCCACATCTGCATCCGGTTTCCCGTGGTCTGCCGCTTCCATGCAGGTCAAGGGAGATCCCATCACCGATCTGACGGAAGACCTTGCTGCAGAACAAAAGGCAAGAACGACCTACGACAATATTCTTCGACTCAGTGACGATCCCGATGTCAATGATGTAATCAAGTTCCTGCGGCAGCGGGAAGTTGTACACTTCCAGCGTTTCGGCGAGGCCATTCAGCTTCTGCGGGAGCGGCTCAACCAGAAGAATGTTTATGCCATGAATCCTGCTCTCGATATGTGAGTTTTGACAAGCCGGGCTGCTTTGCAGTCCGGCTTACAATTGTTTTTCCGCTTTAATCTGCTACTTTTATACAAATGTAAATTGTTCTTGCAATAAATTGTACAATATTGTATAATTACTCCATCTTTTGAGCCAACACATGATTTGTTTTGGCTAATTAAGAGAGGAGAAAATGAATGAAACAGAATATGGAAAAGAGATACGGACTGCCTACCGCAATCTGCATGGTTGTTGGTATTGTTATCGGTTCCGGTATCTTCTTCAAAACCGAAGCCGTTCTGGCTTCTACCGGCGGTAATGTTCTGTCCGGTGTCCTGTCCCTGCTGGTTATGGGCATTATCATGCTTTTCTGCGCCTATGCATTCAGCATCCTGGCTCAGAAGTATGAAAAGGTCAATGGCCTTCTGGACTATGCAGAAGCTGTCTGCGGTCCTAAGTATGCCTACTACATTGGCTGGTTTATGACCTTTATCTACACCCCTGGTATTGCTTCTGTCCTTTGCTGGGTTACTGCCAGATATCTGGGTGCCCTCTTCGGATTTGGAATGACCAGCGGTGAAACCATGGTTCTGGCTGCGCTGATCCTGATGGCTGATGTTTTTGTGAATGCCGTTTCCCCCAAGCTGGCCGGCAAACTGCAGGTTTCCACCACTGTCATCAAGCTGGTTCCTCTGGTTCTGATGGCTGTTATCGGTACTGCTGCCGGTCTGTCCAATGGTCAGCTGGCTGCTAACTTCACCATGGAAGCTTCCTCCGATATTTCTTTCTTCGGCGGTATGATGAAGTCTGTTGTTGCACTTGCCTTTGCCTTTGAAGGCTGGATTTTGGCAACCTCCATCAATGCAGAATTGAAAAATGCAAAGAAGACATTGCCTCTGGCATTGGTTCTGGGCGGCTTTATCATTGTTGCTGTCTTTGTTTGCTACTACTTGGGCATCTGCGGTGCAATCTCCGTGGAAGAACTGATGGAAGCCGGTTCTACGCAGGCATTTATGAACCTGTTCGGCAGCACCATGGGCACCATCCTGTCCGTCTTTGTCGTCATCTCCTGCCTGGGTACTACCAACGGTCTGCTGATGGCTACCTCCAGAAACATGTACTCTCTGGCTGCCCGTGGTCACGGTCCTAAGCCCTCCTTCTTCGCAAGAGTGGACGAGGATACCAATATGCCCGTCAATTCCACCTTCCTGGGTGCATTGATTGTGGCTGTCTGGCTGGTTTACTTCTTCGGTGCCAACCTCAGCAGCACCAACTGGTTCGGTCTGTTCAGCTTTGACTCCAGTGAGCTGGTTATCGTTGCTCTGTATCTGATGTACATTCCCATCTTTGTCAAGATGTATAGACATAAGGAAGATAACTTCTTCAAGCGCTTTGTTGTTCCCACGCTGGCAATTCTCAGTTCTCTGTTCCTGGTGGGCTGTGCCATCTACTCCCATGGTATTGCAAAGTATCAGGCAGCAGCTGCTGAAGGCAAGTTCTCCTTCCCTGTCCTGTTCTTCGCAATTATCACTGTTGTGGTTCTGTTTGTTGGAAAGTTCTTCTACCATCCCGAAGCAGAGCAGAAAGATGCTTAACTGACACGATGAAAAATCCCTCCGAAATTCGGAGGGATTTTTTAATGCAGTTTTTTCAGCTGCGCCAGAATATCTCTGTCGGCAGGGCAAAAATCATATTCATCGATTTCCCCTGCTGTAATCCAGCGGATATCATTGTGCTCCAATTTTTGGGGCGATCCTTCTGCGATAGTGGCATGAAAAAGAGTCAGTTCTACTGTCAGGTCCGGGTATTCATGGACCAGTTCCATAAAAACCTTTCCCACTTCAATGGTTACACCCAGTTCCTCTTTACACTCACGGATCAGAGCGATTTCCTTTGTTTCACCTGGCTCAACTTTGCCGCCTACAAACTCCCAGAGAAGCCCTCTGGCTTTATGAGCCGGTCTTTGGCAGGCCAGAAATCGATCCTCATTCCAGATCAATGCTGCAACCACCTGTGTCATACGTTTGCCTTCTTTCTCTTGGGGAAGGTAACTTCACTCATCAGCGCTGCGCCGATGATCAAAACCGCACCGAATGCTTCGATGGGTTTCATCGGCTCGCTGAGAATGAGGATGGATGCCAACACCGCCACGGCGGGGTCCACATAGCTGATCACAGCTGCAGTCTGACCGGCAACGTGCTCCATTGCACCGAAATAGAGATAATATGCCAGACCTGTGTGGATGATGCCCACGAGAATTAACATAGGTGCTGCGCTGCCGGATAAGTCAATGGCAGTAAGATCGGTTTTGAGGAGAATATAAGGAATTAAGGTGATGGCAGAGATGACCAGCTGCACAATGGTCTTGTCGTATGCGGAAATGCCGTGGATTTGTTTGTTCATCAGTACAATGGAGGCATAAAGCACAGCAGCCGCCAGACCAAAGGCGATGCCCTTTAACTCACTGCCGGAAGGAATGCCGCTTCCAACCACACCGGAAATACAGATCATACCAATCAGAGCCAGAACGACGCAGACAGTTTTCTTGACAGTCAGCCGCTCTTTCAGCAGAAACGGAGAAACAATGATAATAAAGATCGGTGCCATGTAGTAGCAAAGCGTACCGATGGCCACAGATGTGAATCTCTGTGCTTCAAAAAAGAGAATCCAGTTAAAACCAAGAGCGGTGCCGGAAAGAATCAGCCACAGAATATTATTTCGAACCTGAATCCAGCCCAGTTTTCCGCCGCGGATCAAAACAACCAAAAGCAAAAACAGCGAACCGATCACACCTCTGGAGAGGGCAATGATTTCGCTGGGCAGAGGAATATAACGAACAAAGACACCGATGGTGCCGAAGATAAACATAGACGCAAAAACTTCAAGCTTTGCTGCTGTAGACCGGTTCATTGGGAACGCCCCCCGAAAATGTTTTGTTTATTATACTCGCTCCTCTTGCGGCAGTCAATCAATAGTTGCTTTTTCTTGCTTTTGCGGATAATATAGATGAAAAGGAGGATTAAGGCTATGGACTATCCAACCAGAGAACAAGCTTGGTGCTTGTTGACAAAATATAATAAAGAACCTTTTCATTTGCAGCATGCCATTACACTGGAATGTGTGATGGACTGGTTTGCGGAGAAATTGGGGTATGGAGAAGACCGTGCGTTCTGGTCGACAGTTGGTCTGCTGCATGATGTAGACTATGAAAACTGGCCGGAGGAACACTGCAAAAAAGCACCGGATCTTTTACAGGAGATCGGCTGCTCGGATGCGTTTATCCATGCTGTCTGCAGCCATGCCTACGGCATTTGCTCGGATGTGGAGCCTGTTCATGAAATGGAAAAAGTCCTCTTTGCTGTGGATGAACTGACCGGTCTGATTGGTGCAGCGGCAAGGATGCGTCCGTCCAAAAGCTGCAAAGATATGGAGCTTTCCAGTCTGAAAAAGAAATTTAAAGATAAAAAATTTGCAGCCGGCTGTTCCCGTGATGTCATCAAAAAAGGTGCGGAACAATTGGATTGGGAACTGGATGTTCTTCTGGACAAGACGCTTGCAGCGATGGCATCATCTGAAGACTGTATCTTGGAAAAAATGAATGAATTGGAGAATTGATTATGGATAAAAAAACTGAACGCAGAGCCATTGCGCTGCTTCCTGTTGGTGTGTTTTTGGTTTTGTACTTAGGAATGGGATTGATTTTTGAATACGGACTTGGAATTTCCATGGGTTTCTATAACATTCCCATTGTTGTGGTATTTCTGATTGCTCTGCTGGTGGCCTGTATGCAGAACCGAGCTTTGAGTTTCAATGAGAAACTGGAAGTTATGGCAAAGGGTGTCGGTGACAAGGATATTATGACCATGATTTTGATTTTCCTTGTCGCCGGTGTTTTTGTCGGTGTTACCGGCCGTAATAGTGCAGAGGCGGTTGCCTATTTCCTTCTGTCCGTCACTCCTGCTTGGGCTGCTGTGGCTGTTTTGTTTATTGCTGCCTGTTTTGTTTCTGTGGCTATGGGTACCAGTGTGGGCACGATCACATTGATTACCCCCATTGCTGTGGCAGTTGCCAATGTTTCCGGTTTCTCCATGCCTCTGTGCATTGGCTCTGTTATGGGCGGTGCTATGTTTGGTGACAATCTGTCCTTCATCTCTGATACTACCATCGCAGCCTGCAACACCCAAAACTGCGCTATGAAAGATAAGTTCCGCGCCAACTTTAAGATCGCATTGCCCGCGGCGATCGCGACTCTGGCACTCATTCTGGTGTTTTCATTCAATAATGGTGTAGATCATATTGTCTGCCCTGACTATAACCTCTTACTTCTGATTCCTTACATTCTGGTTTTGATTGGCGGTCTGGCCGGCGTCAATGTGTTCCTGGTACTGATTGTAGGTATTCTGTCCGGTACTGTGATCACACTGGTGACAGGCACAGCAGATATGATGACTCTTCTGGGCAATATGGGCAGCGGCGCAGCCGGTATGTTTGAAACCATTCTGGTCACTGTTCTGGTGGCTGCCATGTGCGGTTTGATCCGTGAATTTGGTGGTTTTGAGGCCCTTCTTGCCTTTATCCGCAAGGTATTCCGCGGTCGTGTTGGCGGCCGCATCGGTGTTGGCCTGTTGGTTGGCGCTATGGACATTGCCACGGCAAACAATACCGTCGCCATTGTGATGGCCGGTCCTATTGCCAAGCAGATCAGCCAGGAGTATGGTATTACTCCTAAGGAGTCCGCTTCCCTCCTGGATACCTTCTCCTGTATTTTCCAGGGTATTATCCCCTACGGTGCTCAAATGCTCATTGCCGTGTCTACGGCCATGTCGTTGGGCGCAACAGTTTCTGCATTTGATATCATTCCTGTTTTGTTCTATCCGTACCTCTTGGGGGTCAGTTCACTGATTTTCATCCTGTTGGGTGCCGGTAAGAAGAAAGACAATCCATAAAAACCAAAAGCACCGATTGATAACAATCGTTGCTTTTCTTATTCCCAATCCTTCCAGACTTCCGGACAGTAGCCCACGGTGGCTTTTTGCCCGTTCCGGACAATAGGCGTGCGCATGAGTTTGGGGTTGTCATAGACCTTATCTTCCTTGGCGACAGTATCATCCATATACCGCATCAGGTCAATGTCCGGATGCTTTGCATTCCAGTCAATCAGATTGTCAATGCCTTTGACTGCCCTGAGAACACTGTCAAACTCCCTGCCGGACATTCCAAACTTAATCAGATCAATGCTTTGGAATTTGATTCCCCGTTCTTTGAAGTATCGTTCAGCCTTTTTGGTATCAAAACATTTCGAAGTGCCGAAGATCTGTATATTCACTTATATTGCACCTCCATCAGACAAAGTCCCTTGGCAGGAACGGTCTCTCCTGCGTTTTCTCTGCATTTGCTGTTTAAAATTTCCGGAATCTGATCAGGCGACAATTCTCCGCGACCTACCGCCAATAGTGTGCCAACCATGATCCGCACCATGTTATAGAGGAAACCGTCGCCGGTGACGACAAAACGCAGTTCGTCAGAGGTAGTTTCGATGTCGATACGGAATATGGTGCGCACAGCGCTCTTTTTAAAGCGTTTATTGGAGCAGAACGCGGTAAAATCGTGTTCACCAAGAAAGTGCCGGGCAGCCTCTTTCATAGCACACAGGTCAAACTGAGCCCTCACAGGCCATACATACTTTCTCTCAAATACACAGGGTCTTTCAGAAGTCCATACTCGATAAGTGTAGGTTTTCTGCACAGCATGAAATCTGCTGTGAAAGCGATCATCCACCTCTTCCAAAGAAAGGACACCGATATCCTCTGGCAGATACTGCCGCAGATAGGCACAGATCTCATCTGCAGACAGATTGGTATCTGCGTGGAAATTTGCAACTTGTCCGGCCGCGTGAGCACCTGCATCAGTTCGTCCGCTGCCGATTACTTCTACAGGTGCATCCACCATTCTGGACAGCACAGCTTCCAGTTTGGCCTGAATGGTATTATCTGTGTCGCCAAGACGCTGCCATCCTTTATAACGGCTGCCGTCATAGGCGAGCAGCAGCTTGAAATTCCGCATATTAATCCTCCATCATTTCATTGACTTCGTGCATATTATCTGCAGAAAACAGAAAAGTCCCATCATTGGAATAGACTTCAATGTGACCTCTGACATACTGAATACAATACATTGATAACACTCCTCGCGCTTGATGTATTCAGTATATCTTTGTAATTATCCTATAAACCGTACATAAAACATACCCTCGCCGATGGCTGAGGGTATGTTTTGCTTCTTAGCGGTTATACATTCTGTAGACAACGGCACTCAATTCGGCTCGTGTCAGAGAACGGCTGGGACGGAATGTTCCATCTCCATAACCATCGGAAATACCATATTCGTAAAGCAGATGAACATTACCGTCAGAGGTATCGGTAAAGAAAGGTTCTGACGACATGGGTACAAGCTGCAGGGAACGTGCAACGACCTTTGCCATCAGTCCTCTGGAAATGGGAACATCCAGATCTGTAATATCGCCCCGGTCAATAATTCCCTTCTCCAGTGAAAGATTCAGAAAGTTTCTTGCCCAGTGGGACGCAACCGGTTCCGGAGTTTCGTAACCGGCGGCCAGCAGAATCATTTTCAGTGCTTCACCGGTGGTGACAGTTCTGTCCGGACGGAAGGTTTTGTCCGGATAGCCGTCAATAATGGATTTGCTGTACAGATCGCTGACATATTTGTAATGCCAGTCTTCATAATGCATATCCGTAAACACAGTGGTGATATCCACGGGGGGTACATCTTCTTTTCCGTAGTCTGTTTCACCGACTGTAGGGTTGTCCGTAGGTTGGTAGACATTGCCGGTCTGCTGTAATTCAGGATCAGCGGGCATATCGGCATACACCGCAAAGACAGAGGTACTCTTTTGGGGAACGGAATTGCAGGTAATCTTCTCCCCTGCCTCGTTATACCAGCCAACGAAATAAGGCATGGTGTCTTCAGTGGGTTCTGCTTCAAACAAAATCTGATAGGGAGCATCCACCTGATAGAAGCCGATGTCTGTAAAAGCCTTGCCATCGCCGCCGTCATAGCGGAGTGTACAGAACTTTACATCCACATCGTCCAGATTGTATGCGCCATACAAGAACAGCTTGATCTCGCGAATACGGCGTTCCACAAGCAGATCCAGGACTTTGGCTTCGTTATTGACAGTGACATGGCAATAAACACCCATGGCACTGGCAAATTCATTGACGGTATAGTTGTTGGCGATCAGAACCTCGCCAAGTCGGCTGTCAGCAGCCAACCAGCCATAACCAAGATTGTATGTAAAGCTGATGAGAGAATCGTACTGGAACTGATTAACGGTGATGTTGTGCTTCTGCAGAAACGCATCCAGCTTGGCTTCTACTTCCACAAGGACATACATCATCAGCGCTTCGGCTTTTTCTTCTTTCAGAATATAGTTGGGAGAGCCGTTACTGATAATTTTGTTGTAGTCATCGGTTGTAAGATCCAGATCATCCAGATGCTGCTTCAAATACTTGATATTGCATCCATAACCGATAGAATACTGACCGTAGTCACCGGCCGGCTTCTTCAGATAGCCTTCCATATCCTTGAGCATCTCGATGCAGTTAGCGCTGGTTTTCAAAGTGCCTGCAAAATAGGGGTTAACACCGTTAAAAACAGGCGGCTGCGTCACAGACGTATTCGGGTTGGTTACAGGCACATCCGGAACGGGATTGGAAATCTCCGGCACGGAAGAACCTCCACCCAGAGGATCCGGCTCAATGGCTAAAACACCGACTGACAGCAGTGCTGCCAATAAAACTGCCAGCAGGGTATGTAAGAAATATCGTTTCATGGATTACTCCTTTCGATCATTTCGATTGATCGGAAGAATTATAACACAAAAAGTTACAAAATGCAACATTTTCCGATGCTTTGGAGAAAACAGGCAATATCAAGCAGGTATATGTCCGCTTTAAAGTACATATGATGGCATATGATATAGGCACAAAGGAGCTGATTGAAATGAAAACCAACAATATTATTGATCTGTCCCTCTATCGTCAGCCTGAGCCGTTTGACTTTGGCGCCTACAATCGTCGCGCAGCCATTCGATTCCGCAGAAGTGAGGCTCGTGCACAGGTGCTGTTTTTGGTTGAAACAGCCGTGACTGCAGCAATTGGTCTGTGCTCTCTGTTCTGCGTGTATCTTGCTTTTACAATGTTGTGAGAAAATCCAGTACTTCCTCTTCTGTTCGGCGGGGAGAGATCTGCTGAATACTGCCGCTGTCTGTGTAGAGATATTCTGCGGTAACGGGGGCAAAGCCATATAGCAGAGGCATGCTTCTGCTGCCGCAGCCTACATCGTGGACAATGCAGTATTCTCCAGCAGTGACTTTAGGAAGCATACGTCCTTTCTGGGCAGGACGATCAATCTCGTCCGGCAATTCACCGACAAGGTAATATTTCTTTCTGTTTTCAATCTGATTTTTGCCCAAAACAGAAATGTGCCGATAGGCACTTTTCAGAACAGGTCTGATGTACTGGCAGAAACCGGCGTCCAAAACCAGGAAGGAGTAATAAATATCTCTCTGCTCCAGAATTTTGGTGACCAGTAAACCGCTATGTTCCATCAGTTGGCTGTTTACACCAGTAAAGATTACCGGAATCTCCTCGTTGTTCGACAGTAATCGGATGTTATCGGCCTCCTCAGCTATGGTTGGAGCGGTTACACGGGGCTGATACGGTAATCCGGGACCCTCACCAAGATGCAGGCACCATAAAGAAAAACCCAGTCGTTTTTTGGTTTCCTTCGCAAGGTCAAGGAGAATTTCAGCCTTCTTTGCCCAGAAACCAGGTGTGATACTGTAGGATGCCACCTGCAGAGCAACACCGATACTTTTCACACCACGCTGATGGAGGTCTGCAATCACATCAAATATCCAAGGGCTTTGAATTCCATTTTTGCTTTTTCCGATGCGATGTAACTGAACGGATGTCAACTTTTCCTCCATAGGGTGATAATGGAGAATGATCCGCTGGGGTAAATCTTCCGGAAGAAGATCGGTACTGTTGATCATCCATGTGGCACCCAGCTGCTTGGCAAGTGCTTCCGCACGGTCATCTTTTCTTCCCGGTTCGTAAATCAGCTGTTCCCCGCTGAACCCACAGGATTTTGCCAAAAGCAGTTCGGTGTAGCTGCAAGCACTGACACCTGTTCCGGATTTTGCAAGTATCTGCAAAATTCTCGGATTTGGGTTTTGGCGGATGACAAAATAATTCTGATAGCCAGACACCCAGGAAAAAGCACTGTGAAGAGATCGGACACTGTCTTCAATCCCTTTCTGATCGTACAGATAAAAGGGTGTTCCGTTTTGTTCTGCAATAGATCGCACCGCATCATCGGGTGCAAAGATACGATCATAAACATATTCTGCCATGCGTTATCCCCGATTTCGGTTTTTTCGATTATTTTCGTAGAGAATCCCAAGGCCTCTCAAAAGAAGATCTTTGTCGTAGATCACTTCTCTGCGGCACATGGGGATGACAAAACGGGCAATGCCGCCGGTTGCAACTACGGTTGCAGAAGAACCCAATTCCTCTTCCATGCGGGCAATCATGCCGTCCAGCATAGCAGCGGTGCCCATCATAATACCGCTTCGCATACAGTCTACTGTGTTGCGCCCAATGGCTTTTTGAGGTGCTTCCAGACTGATGGCAGGCAGTTGCGCGGTTTTGCCGCTGAGTGCTTCCGCAGAAATCTTCACGCCGGGGAAAATACTGCCGCCGAGGAAGTTGCCTTTGCTGTCGATGGCGGTGATTGTGGTGGCAGTTCCCATGTCGATAATCAGAAGTGGTGGTTTGTACTGATCCAATGCTGCCACAGCTCCGACGATCAGATCGCCACCGGCCAGCGCCGGGTTGTCCAGCAGGATATTCAGACCTGTTTTAATGCCGGGGCCTACAACCAACGGTGTAATGCCTGTCAGCTTGATAATCGCTGTTTTAAAGGAGTTCAGAACAGGAGGTACAACCGAAGATATAATGGCACCTTCCATCCGTTTTGCATCTACATCCAGCAGATCCAGCATGGATTTCAGTTCTGCGCAGTACTGGTCCGATGTCTTGATCAGATCAGTGGCCATACGGGCCTCTCTGATGATCTGCGTTCCTTCCATACAGCCAAGAACAATATTGCTGTTTCCAATATCAACTGCCAAAATCATAGGAGTTCCTCCGTTCGTTCAAATATACCAGTCGGCAAGACAGATTTCCGTTTAAAATTTCGATAATACCGTAAGAGGTCTTGGAACAGCTTCCGCAGCATCCGGGGTTGAGGATCCAAAGACCATTATAGTGATCGCAGAAGCTGCAATGGGTGTGACCAAAGAGAGCCACATCTGCTGCAGCTTCTCTTGCTGCCAACTCAAAGGATAAGAGTCCGTGTTTCACGCCATAGCGATGACCGTGAGCCACAAAAAAACGAAAGCCGTTCAGTTCCACAACGGCAAGCTCCCGTTCTGTTGGATCGTAGTCGCAGTTTCCCTTGACAGAAAGCAGCGGTAGCATGGGATACTCCCTCCGCAGCTGTTCAGCATCAGCACAGTGGTCGCCCAGATGAATCACATGATCCGGTTTCTCCTGCTCAATGGCTTCCCGCATATATTTCATTGTGTGGTGGGAATCGGAAAATACCAGAATTTTCATACCAGTCACCCTTTTGCATTCGTAACATAGAATAAAATATAACACATCAGGTCTTATGGGATTACTTGTAAAAAGAGGTGGTTACATGTCCGACGAAAACAAGAAATCGCCGTTTACTGCCAAGAACATGGAAACTGTATTCCGTGCGCCTGAAGCAAAAGAACTGCTTCACATACTCAATAAGGATGGCGGTGCAGGGATCTCCAGAGCAACCGAAGCATTGCGCAGCGGGGACTACGGAAAGGCGGTGTCCTTTTTAAAACCGCTTTTGGATTCTCCGGATTCGGAAATGCTTCTCAAGGAGTTGAACAGAAAGCTTGGACA
The DNA here is from genome assembly GCA_045589035.1 of Candidatus Avilachnospira sp. Taxonomy (GTDB): domain Bacteria; phylum Bacillota; class Clostridia; order Oscillospirales; family Oscillospiraceae; genus Avoscillospira. Next base: position 15,971 of record JAZNFJ010000071.1, read on the forward strand.
ATCTTAATCAAAAAATCACTGAGATCCTGCAGGATCCGTCCAGAATGCAGCAAATTATGGAAATGGCATCTGCCATGGGCCTGCAGCCGCCAACAGAGGGTGTATCTGCAGAAATGCCGGACATTCAGGAAACTTTACAACAGGTATCGCAGGTGCTGCACAAAGCGGAGGTGAAAGAAAACCGCCAGCAGACACTGGTGCGGGCACTGCTCCCCTATCTGTCACCCAGACGGCAGGCAAAGCTGGAACGGGCCATGCAGCTTTCGCGTTTCTCCCGCCTTGCCGGTGCTGCGCTGAAGGATCATCCGAAAATTCTTTTCGGAGAGGAGGACACTCATGTATAACCGATATGTTCCAGGTCATGATGGCATATACCATCGAAAAACCGTTGAGGATGCAAGACCGCTCCCCTGCTGCGATCCCGTTGAGCCGGTGTCGCAGCCAAAATGCCAACCAACGCAAACAGGACAGCAGCAGAAGCCGTGCCGAAACGCTGGTGATGGTTTTGACCTTGGCGATCTGCTGCTGTTGTGTATTGTAGTCTTATTGTTGGTTGATTCCGATGAGGAAGAAAGCTTTCCGCTGATCATTATGGCTGCAGCATTCTTGTTTCTACAGTAAAAGGGACTGATCCGTCGGGCAGAACAAATTTTTCTGAAAAGCCTTCATCCTCAGCGGCCAAAAGATCAAAACCGGTCTGCCGAACAACATATACCTGCTGATCCGCTTCAATGGCTTCTGATTGATACATCAGACCGTTTTCCAGATTGATCCAATAGTGAATTTCGCAATTCTCAGCATAGGTTGCAGATACATAAATGCAGGAAATTTGGGCATCCTCCAGCAACAAGTAATTTGCTTCTGTGACAGACGACGGAGATAACTGCAGGTAGGCATCGAAATCCGGCAGACCAAGGATGTCTTCCGGCGTAAATCCATCATCCAACTGCAGAGAAATATAATTGCGCTGGTTATCGTACCACAGGTACAACGTCTTTCCGTCGGTAATCATGGATTGCGTCTGCTGCTTGTATACGATCTCGGCATGTGTAATGCCGCTGTTCACCCAGAGGTTTACCGTCTTTTCGTGCTGCCGTTCTCCGGAACCGACAGTTACGGTGTAGCTTTGACGGTAAGAAGAAGGGCGGCTCAAGGTTTGCAGAACCGTAGCAACATTGTCGTTGGTCACTTCAACGAAATCGCTTTGCTCCCCTTCTGCCGCACTGTCACTCTGGTTATGACCTTCATTTGCATCTACGGAAGGTGTCGGCAGTACAATGGTGTCGTGATCACCTGGAGTGGATTTCACTGCAAGCAGTATCACCAGAAGGATGACAAGAATCGCTGCGGCGGCTGCGATCCAAACAGTCTTGCCGGAGTGCATTTTTGAAGACACGGGTCGCACCACCTTTCAAAAATTATCAGCCGCCGAAATCAACAGGCTCTTCTTCGGTCAGACCAAAATGCCAGCGAATTGCATGGGCAATCCGGCGGCAGGCCTGTCCGTCGCCGTAGGGATTGACAGCCTTTGCCATTGCCTGATAGGCTTCCTTGCTTTCCAACAGTTCATTTGCCATAGCCAGGATATCGTCATAACAGACACCTGCCAGTTTTGCGGTACCGGCGGCGATGGCTTCCGGGCGTTCGGTTTCTTTACGCATGACCAGAACGGGCTTGCCGAGGGCAGGCGCTTCTTCCTGCAGTCCGCCAGAGTCGGTCATGACCATGTAGCATCTGGAAATGAGATTATGCATTTCCTGCACATCGACAGGATCAATCAGGTAAATGCGTTCTTTGTTGCCGAGATATTTGGAAGCACATTCTCTGACCACAGGGCTGAGGTGGACGGGATAGACCACATCCACATCAGGGTGCAGCCGCACCACTTCAGCAATGGCCTTCATAATCTGCTCCATAGGCTCGCCGTAGTTTTCGCGGCGGTGGCAGGTCACAACAATCACTTTCCGGTTTTCAAAGTCCAGATGATTCAGTGTGTCATCGGCGAAAACATAGTCGTCTTTGACCGTGTAGCCCATAGCATCAATGGCCGTATTACCGGTAACAAAAATCTTACCGCCAATGGCTTCCCGGCGGAGATTGTCTGCATTGGCCTTGGTGGGAGAGAAATGCAGTTCTGCAATGTCACCCACCATGGTGCGGTTCATCTCTTCGGGGAACGGAGAATATTTATCCCAAGTCCGAAGGCCAGCTTCCACATGTCCGACAGGAACCTGGTGGTAGAATGCAGCCAGCGCACCTGCAAAGGTGGTGGAAGTATCGCCATGGACAAGGATCATATCAGGCTTACACTGCTCCATAACCTTCTCCATACCCAACAGGGTTTTGGTAGTAATGGTGGAGAGAGTCTGGCGTTTTTCCATGATATCCAGGTCGTAATCGCCTTTCAGCTGGAAAATATCCATAACAGAATCCAACATCTCACGATGCTGACCGGTCAGGCAGCAGATGCTCTCCAGATCAGGATATTTTGCCAGTTCCTTAACCAAAGGTGCCATTTTGATGGCTTCCGGGCGAGTTCCGAATACGGACATAATTCTAATTTTCTTCATGATGTTCTTCCTCAATTGTATGTTCGGTTTCTGCGGGGTGGGCAGGTTTTTTGAAAATAATTCGCAAGCCGATTGCACCGACAATGATGACCGCGCCGATTAAAATCAATGCTTTCAACTCACCGGAAGATGTCAGAAGTACGGCGGCAAGGCCGAGAATGGCGGTGAGCATATAAGAAATAGCGACAGTCTGTTTCTGATTGAAGCCCATGTCGATCAGACGGTGGTGGACATGTCCGCGGTCAGCAACCATAGGGTTCTGCCCCTTGGCGATGCGGCGCAGGAAAGCAAAGCAAATATCAAAAATCGGAATGCCCAAAATCAAGAACGGCACTGCAAAGGAGATGATGGCATAGAGCTTGAACAAGCCCTGCACCGACAATACCGCCAGAATAAAGCCCAGGAAGGTTGCGCCGGTATCACCCATGAAGATCTTTGCGGGATTCTTATTGTAAGGAATAAATCCGATGCAGGCACCGAGCAGGGCTGCAAGAATGATGGAGATGTTCATCTCTGCGACCAAAAGGGCAATGACCAGCAAGGATGCAGTAGAAATAGCGGAAACACCGACTGCAAGGCCGTCCAGACCGTCAATAAAGTTGACGGCATTGGTGATGGCAACGATCCAGATAATCGTCAGGGGCGCGGACAACCAACCAAGGTTGAGATAGGAAACCTCACTGAACACATTGGGGTTGGATATAAACTGGATGGAGCAGCCGTGATAGACAACCACGCCGGCTGCGGCTATCTGCACCAGAAACTTGGGCAGTGCCCGCAGGGTCATAATATCATCCAGAACACCCAGAACAACAATCATGACAGAGCCCAGCAGAATACCCTGCATCTGCCGGTCGATATCTGCAAAGATTATGACAGAAAACAAAAACGCAATGAAAATGGCAAGACCGCCAAGACGCGGAATGGGCGTCTTATGCATACGGCGGTTATCCTTGGGAACATCGATGGCACCGACCTTATAGGCCAGATTTTTTACCATCGGCGTTGCAAAATATGCAATCAGACCGGCGATGACAAGTGCTGCCAGCAGTTTGATTACAAAGTGAAAATCAGGCATTCCGTTCACCTCACTTGGCGGGGACAAAGCCCACTTTCTTATAAACCTTGCGGAGGGTCTTGTTGGCAAGGTACTGCGCCTTGGCTGCACCCTCCTGATAAATGCTCTCCAGATAGGCCTTGTCCTTCATCAGGCGGTCAGCTTCTTCCTGAATGGGACGGAGCAGTTCCACAACCGCTTCACCAACAGCAGGCTTAAAGATGCCGTAACCCAGCCCTTCAAACTCGGCTTCTGCTTCTGCCATAGTCTTGCCGGTGGCTGCACAGTAGATGGTCAGAAGGTTGGAGATGCCGGGCTTGTTCTCCTGATCGAAGCGGACAGCTGCTTCACAGTCTGTCACAGCCCGCTTGAACTTACGCATAATATCCTCGGGTTTGTCCATGAGGAACACGCAGCCCTCTGGCTCGGACTTGGACATTTTGTTTTCCGGAGCGCCCAAACTCATAACACGGGCACCCATCTTGGGAATGAATGCTTCGGGGATGGTGAAGGTATCAGGGAAATGATAGTTGAAACGGTTAGCAATATCACGGCAGAGTTCCACATGCTGCATCTGATCGGCACCAACGGGAACCAGATCGGCCTGATAGAGCAGAATATCGGAAGCCATCAGTACGGGGTAAGTGAACAGGCCTGCGGTGATATTGTCCGCATGTTTCTGGGACTTATCCTTAAACTGGGTCATACGGCCCAGTTCGCCGTACTGGGTGTAGCAGCCCAGAACCCAGTTGAGTTCTGCGTGCTGAGGCACATGGCTCTGAATGAACATGATGTTCTTTTCGGGATCCAGCCCGCAGGCGATGTACTGGGCAAGCTGTGCCACGGAACGCCGACGGAGATCGGCAGGAACCTGACGGACAGTAATGGCATGCATGTCAACCACGCAGAACAGGCAGTCATACTCGTGCTGCAGACTGACCCAGTTCTTGATTGCACCCATATAGGAACCCAGAGTTAATTCGCCGCTGGGCTGAATACCGGAGAAAATACGCTTTTTTGCGTCCATAATCGATAACCTCTTTTCCTGCTTGGTCATAGTTACAGTTATTCTACCACAAAGTCTTTGATTTCGCAATAAATCATTGACGAAGGACGAAATAAAATATATTATAATCTAAGACAATGAAAATGGAGGAAAACCAAATGGATTTCTTTGAAGAATTTGAGAGCAGAATCCCCAAGGGCAAGGTTCGCACCCGTTTTGCACCCAGCCCTACGGGTTATATGCATGTGGGCAATCTGCGTACTGCTCTGTATACCTGGCTGATCGCCAGACATCAGGACGGCACGTTTATTCTGCGTATTGAAGATACCGACCAGGGCCGTCTGGTGGAAGGTGCAGTCGATGTGATCTATAAGACCATGGCTGAATGCGGTCTGAACCACGATGAAGGTCCCGATGTGGGCGGTCCTACCGGCCCTTATATTCAGACAGAGCGCCGCGGCCTGTACAAGCAGTTTGCAGAGAAGCTGATTGAATTGGGCGCTGCTTACCGCTGTTTCTGCAATAAGGATGACAGCGAAGAGCAGGAAGTTGCTGAAGGTGTCAGCATCCACAAATACGATGGCCGCTGCAGCCGTCTGAGTGCCGAAGAAATTCAGGCAAAGCTGGATGCCGGTGTCCCCTATGTCATCCGGCAGAAGATTCCTGCAGAAGGCTCTACCACCTTCCATGATGCCAGCTTTGGCGACATCACTGTTGAGAACAGCACGTTGGACGATCAGGTTCTGATCAAGCAGGACGGTCTGCCCACCTACAACTTCGCCAATGTCATCGATGACCATCTGATGGGTATCACTCATGTGGTCCGCGGCAGCGAATATCTTTCCTCCGCACCCAAGTATAACCTTCTGTACGAGGCATTTGGCTGGGAAATTCCCACTTATGTCCACTGCTCCCCTGTTATGCGTGATGCGCAGCATAAAATGTCCAAGCGGCACGGTGATCCCAGCTACGAAGATCTCATTGCCCAGGGCTTCCTGACCGAAGCAGTGCTCAACTATGTGGCCCTTCTGGGCTGGTCCCCCAAGGGCGAACTTTCTGAGCAGGAGTTCTTCACACTGGAAGAATTGGTCAAAGCCTTTGACATTTCCGGCATTTCCAAGTCCCCTGCTGTCTTTGATATCGTGAAGCTGAAGTGGATGAATGCCGAATACATCAAGAAGATGTCCCCCGAAGCATTCTATGCAAAGGCAGAACCCTGGCTGAAGCAGGCAATCAGCAACCCTGCTATCGATCTGAAGGCTGTTGCGGCTTTGGTGCAGTCCAGATGCGAGGTCTTCTCCGATCTGCCGGAACGTGTTGATTTCCTGGACAAGCTGCCGGAATACGAAACAGAATTGTATGTCCATAAAAAATCCAAGACCAACACTGAAAACTCTCTGGCATCTCTGCAGAAAGTTCTTCCTGTTCTGGAAAATCTGGAAACCTGGACCAATGAGTCCCTCTACGAAACTCTGGTTGCGCTGGCAACAGAGATGGAAGTCAAGAATGGCATCCTTCTCTGGCCCCTGCGTGTTGCCGTATCCGGCAAGGCCTCTACGCCCGGTGGTGCAACAGAACTGTGTGCACTGCTCGGCAAGGAAGAGTCCCTCGCCCGTATCCGCGCCGGTATTTCCCTGCTGGGCGGCTGATT
>JAZNFJ010000072.1:0-15581 GCA_045589035.1 Candidatus Avilachnospira sp.
CAGACCCACATTGTAGGGGCTTTCCTGCACAAATTTCTTCCACCATGCTTTTTTCACATTGTTCTTCAGTTCCACACCCAGAGGGCCGTAGTCCCAGGTGTTGGCCAGGCCGCCGTAGATTTCGGAGCCGGAGAAGACAAAGCCGCGACCCTTACACAGGGCAACGATCTTTTCCATGGTCTTTTCGGTGTTTTTCATCATAATATTTTTCCTCCTGAGCTTGACCCCGCTGGCTGCGAGGCCGCAAATTGGCATACTAACATATTATTATAGTTCAAACCGCCGTAAAGTCAAGATTTTCAAGGGATTTTGCTTTTATTCTCAGAATTTGTGTGGTATAATACCACACAAATCATTCAAAACAAGCCCCCCTTAATGGGAGGTGCTGAGCGAAACGAAGCGGAGAGGTGTCTGCAGTCACCCTTCAGAAAGGAATTCTCATGCGTTTTATCGGCAGATTGATCTTATCGGCAGTATTTCTGGCACTGGCAGCCTTGCTGGCAGCCGCATCCATGTACCTGCCCGCCCCCATTTTCTCCTTCATCACAGATTTCACCAGGGATGCCGCTGCCTTCCTGTCCGGCATCACCGCCTCTTTCCCCTTCCCGGTCTGGCAGATTTTGCTCGGCATCATCGTGCTGCTGGAACTTTACGGGCTGATCCGCTGTTTTTCCAACGGCAGATTTCTAAGCTGGATCTCCGGACTGGTTCTTCTGGTTTCCGTTCTGGTGTTTTTGTTCGTGGGGCTGTGGGGTGTCAACCACTTCGGTATTCCCGTTGCCCAGCGGGTGGGGCTGACCGTCACAGAGTATTCCAAAGATCAGCTTCGCGCCACCACCCAGTATATGGCAGAGCAGGCCAACGCATGGGCAGATCAGGTGGAACGGGATGGGAGCGGCGACCTTGCCATCGACTTTGCAGACATGGCCGAGGATGCCGATGACGGCTACGATGTGATGGCACAGACCAACGGTTTCTTCCGTCTTCCGGATACCACCGTGAAACCCCTTCTCATTCCCGAAGCCTTCAGCTACATGGGTCTGACGGGCATCTACATCGCCTATACCGGCGAAAGCTGTGTCAACCCGGACACCTACAATGCCTCCATCCCCTATACCATGTGTCACGAACTGGCACACAGCCTGACTGTCGCCCCGGAGGATGAAGCCAACTTCTGCGCCTTCCTGGCCTGTCTGAACAATGACGATCCGGCCTTCCGGTATTCCGGCTGGTATTCCGCCTATATCTACACCTACAATGCCCTTGCCAGGGTCGATGCCGCTGCCGCGGCAGAAATCCGCGCCACTTTGTCGGATACGGTCCTGCGGGACATTCAAAGAGCCTCTGCCCACTACGATCAGTACGAAGGCGAGGTTCAGGAAGTCACAGAAAAACTCAACGATGCTTATCTCAAAGCCTTCCAGGAAGAAAGCGGCGTCCAGTCCTACGGCGAAGTCGCCGACCTGCTCATCGCATGGTATCTGCAAAAATAACAAAAAATCGTGTCATCTTTCGATGACACGATTTTTTGTTACCAAATTCCGTCAGGACTCAGCAGGGGATCGTCCATGCCCGGCCACTCTGTATCGGGATACAGTTCTTCATCCCACAGGGGATCATCGGGCAGCAGAGGATCATCCGGGTTTTCCGGATCGGTCGGTGCTTCCTCGGAAGGACCGACAATGAAGATATGATCCCGCTTTTCATAGGTGCTGTAGGCCTCCACCTTGTTGGAAAGTTCCTTGCCGTCCAGATCCAGCACCCGCTTGTTGGTGACCACGCGGTAGCCGGTATAAGGTGTGCATTTTTCTTCCCGGAAGCCCACTTCCTTGGTTTCATCCACCTCTTCCACTTCCTCCCAGGGGGTAGTGGAGAGGATCTTGTAGGACATTTCCACCTTCTTTTCCAAGGGCTTTTCACCCCAGAAGGTGATGTTGCAGCTGCCATTATCCACATTGGCCTGAATCTTGATGGGGTAATCCAGGGTATTCTTGAACTTGTAATCCAAGCTGCCCCAGTAGATGGTGGCATCCATACCCATGTCCACATAAGTGACCACGAACATATGCTCCGTCCGTTCCACCTGCTCCAGATCCATGTGCAGGGTGCAGTAGTAGATGGTGGAAGCCACCTGGCAGACACCGCCGCCCAGTTCCGGCAGAGATTCGCCGCCGGAGTAGATGGTGGCAGGCTCATAGCCCTTTTCAGCAGTCCGTTCGCCCACAATGTCGTTGAAGGAGAAGACCTTGCCCGGCGCAATGATGGTGCCGTTGATAGCCTCGCAGGCCAGCTGCAGGTTCTTGGTTCGGCTGGCATTGTTCACATAGACCGTAGACTTGCTGAACAGCTTTTCGCCGAACATTTCGCTGTTGAGTTTGGCCTTTGTGACCTCAGGGATCAGATCGTCCATTTTAATGACGACCTTGGAGCCGGGAGTGGCTGCTTCCAGCCGCTTGGCTTCTGCTTCGATATCGAAACCGTAGCCGATGACTTCTTCCACCAGCACACCGGCTTCTTCATCGTAATAGGCATCCTCCGCGGGAGTGCCGAATTTTTCCATGTAGCTTTCCAGATCCACCGGATCGCTGAATGCTTCGTCATATTCCCACTGGATGGGAGCAAAATTCCGGTCCATAAATGCCTGATAAACGGCATCGTACAGCCCATCGGCATCCAGAGAGCGGTCAGGACTGCCCACTTCCACGGTGATAGTGCCGGTCTTTTCGCTGACAGAAACCTTGTGGGGAGAAGGCTCACTCTCCACCTCTGCCGCCATGGCATCGATCATCTGGCGGATGTAATCCGTATCCAGATTTACCACCGTCTGCAGGTCCACATAGTGTTCTCTCTTTTGGGCACCCAGATACGTAGCAACTGCCGTAAAGGGATTGCCATCTCGGCCGTAGGCCAAGGCTTCTGCAACGGCTTCATCCGGCTCCAGTGCCACCTTGGTCTGTTCCGGCTGGAAGGACAGAGTCCTGTCCGGCAGCTGGACATTGAGTACGGACGACGCGTAGGAAGCAGCTACCGCTTCTTCCACCTTGTCCATAGCGGCATTGCGTTCCATACCGCCCACATTGATACCGGCAAGGTAGACATTGGGATAGATGGTATCGCCGCCCTTCAGCACCATGCCCCAGACAAACACACCGATGAGCAGCGCCAGCACCACCGCACCGGCAATGATCCCCGCCAGCAGGCCGGGATGGATGCCCTCTCTTTTGGCTGCCGGCTGGGGTGCCGGAGCAGGCTTGGGGGCTTTTTTGGGCTGTTCGGTCACCGGAGGCTTCGGCAGAAACATGGTGACATCTTCCGTTGTTTCCCGTGGTGTTTCACGGACAGGCAGTTCCTCCGCCGGACGGCGGGGCTGCTCAAATTTACCTTTCTTTCTGGCTATGGTAATCGCTCCTATCTGCAAGCAGCATTTGCTGCGAAACCGTTATTTTGATTATAGAATATTATATAAGATATTCCGCCTTTTTTCAACACGAAACCTTAGGAAAATCAAGGAAAAACCGGCAGGTCTTTCAAATGCTGTTCAAAATCCACACCGTAGGGTCTGTGATGGGGATTCTTAGCCGTTTCGGCAATGACGAGGGATGTAAAATCCATGGCCTTTTCTGCGGCAAACGCAAAATCCGCGCCCTTGACCGCCAGCGCCGTAAATACACTGGCAAACAGATCGCCTGTGCCGTTGTAGTGGCCGGGAGTCTTTTCTTTTTGGAGAACAGAAACTGCGTTTCCGTCACCGCAGGCAATTCCCACCTGGTTCTCCCGCAGGCTCACACCGGTGATGACTGCCTTCCCGGCACCCAGTTTCTGCATGCCCTCCAGCAGCTGCCGGATATAGGCTTCCTCCTGCACCTCTTTGTATTCGATGCCCAGCATCAGACAGGCTTCCGTCACATTGGGCAGCACCACATCGGCACCCATGCACAGCCGCTTCATGGCCTGCACATGGTCCATGCCAAAACCGCGATAGAGCTTCCCCCGGTCTGCCATGGCGGGATCTGCCACAAACAGGGTATTTTCGCCCTTAAATTTCTTCACAAAATCCTCCACCCGTTCCACCTGTTGGCAGGAACTGAGGTAGCCGGAGAAAATTCCGTCAAAGGTCACGCCGCCTTTTTCCCAATGGTCGGCAGTCTGCGCCATGTTTTCTGTCAGATCCAGCACACCTACTTCCGGCAATGCGGCAAAATGCCCGGACAACACAGCCGTCGGCAGCACGGCACACTCAATACCAAAACAGGAAATGACCGGCAGTGCCACAGTCAAAGAACATTTGCCGAAACAGGACAGATCATGGATGGCAGCGATGCGTTTCTGCATGGTTTTTCTCCTTTTTGGGAACTTCTCACTTACAACATACTTTCCAAAATCAAAAAGGTCAAGGAATATCTTGTTCCCCCTGCGAAAAAAGGTGCAAAACCGGCAAAAATGTGATACAATATCTTCAATGATAGAATGAGGAGCGTATACCCATGAAAGACAACCTGCTTCCCACCGGTCAAATCGTCAATACCCACGGCCTTCGTGGTCATGTGAAGGTCATGCCCTGGGCAGATGCCCCTTCGGATCTGCTGGATTTTGACCGTTTCTTTATTGACGGCAAGGAATATGCCGTGGAGCATGCCTCTTTGCAGAAAAACATGGTCCTGCTGAAGCTGAAGGGTGTGGATTCCATCGACGATGCCGCCCTGCTCCGGAACAAGGAAATTGCCATCAGCCGGGATGACATCGAACTGGAAGACGGTGTCATGTTCATTGCCGATCTCATCGGTCTGCCTGTGGTGGCAGACGGTGTGGAGATCGGTAAGATCACAGAAGTTCTGACACCTCCGGGCAATGATGTCTATGTGGTCAAAGGCCAGCACCAGTATATGATCCCCGCCGTGAAGGAATTTGTCGAAGAACTGGACCCCAAGGCAGGCTTTGTGAAAGTACGGCTCATTGAAGGGATGCAGACCGATGCGGATTGATATTATGACCCTGTTCCCCGACACCGTGGGGGACATGATGAATGAGAGCATTCTGGGCAGAGCCCAGGAGCGGGATCTGATCCGCATTGAAGCATGGCAGATCCGGGACTACACCACCAACAAGCAAAATCAGGTGGACGATTATCCCTACGGCGGTGGCCATGGTGCCGTTCTGCAGGCAGATCCCCTGTACAACTGCTGGCGGGCCATCTGCGATGAAGTGGGAGCTCCCGTCCATACCATCTACATGTCCCCCTGCGGCAAGACTTTTACACAGGCTGATGCCAGACGGCTTCGGGACGAGCACGAAAACATCATTCTGGTCTGCGGCCACTACGAGGGCATCGATCAGCGGTTTATTGACGAATGTGTGGACGAAGAGATCTCCATCGGCGATTTTGTCCTCACCGGTGGTGAGATTCCCGCCATGGCGGTGGCAGATGCCGTCTGCCGCCTTGTCCCCGGCGTGCTGGGCGATGAAGAGTGCTTCACCGACGAAAGCCATTGGGCAGGCACTTTGGAATACCCCCAGTATTCCAGACCGGAAATCTGGCAGGGCCTGTCTGTGCCGAAGATTCTCCTTTCCGGCAACCATCAGCTGGTGGACCGCTGGCGGAGAAAACAGTCCCTCTACCGCACCTACGAACGCAGACCGGATATGTACCGCCGTCTGCGGTTTGAAACCAAGCAGGAAAAAAAGCTTCTGAAAGAGATGGAGGAAGAATATGGACAACCTCTCGACCCTCAGAAACTGGATTAGGGAAAGTAACAATATCGTCTTTTTCGGCGGCGCCGGTGTCAGCACCGAATCGGGAATCCCCGATTTCCGCAGTGTGGACGGTCTGTATCATCAGAAGTTCGACTATCCCCCGGAAACCATCCTCAGCCACAGTTTTTTCTTCTCCCACACGGAAGATTTCTACAAATTCTACCGGGAGAAAATGCTGGTAACAGACATTGAACCCAACCGGGCCCATCTGGCGCTGGCAAAGCTGGAGCAGGAAGATAAACTCTCCGCGGTGGTGACGCAAAACATTGACGGCCTGCACCAAAAAGCAGGCAGCAAAAAAGTCTATGAACTCCACGGTTCCGTCCATCGGAACTACTGCCGAAGCTGCGGCAAGTTCTTCTCCGGAGAGGACCTGCAGAAAACGGCAGGCATCCCCCGCTGCACCTGCGGCGGACTCATTAAGCCCGATGTGGTCTTGTATGAGGAAGCCCTCAACGACGACTGTGTGGAGGGCGCTGTGACCGCCATATCCAATGCCGACCTGCTGATCGTCGGCGGCACCAGTCTGACGGTCTACCCGGCAGCGGGATTGCTGCGCTATTACAAGGGCAGCCGTCTGGTCCTCATCAACCGGGACGAAACCCCCTACGACAGCTATGCCAATCTGGTCTTCCGCCAGAGCATCGGACAGGTGCTGGAATGTGCAACCAACCCCTAAGGAGGAAATTATGGAATACAGCAAAGTCTGCCTGCGGCGGGGCGAAGAAAAAGATGTCCGCGGCGGCAGCTTCTGGATCTTTGATAATGAAATCGACTGGTACGACGACACCTGTCCCCACGGCGGTGTGGTGGATGTGGTGGACAGCCGCATGAAATTTGTGGCAAGAGGCTTTTTCAACAGCAAATCCAAAATCGTCGTCCGTGTCCTGACCCGGGATAAGGAAGAGATCATCGACGAAGGCTTCTTCCGCCGCAAAATCGAAGCGGCCTGGCAGTTCCGGCAGGCTCTGGGCTTTTCCGACAGTTGCCGGGTGGTCTTCGGTGAAAGCGACGGTCTGCCCGGTTTGACCGTGGATAAATTTGGCAGTTACCTCAGCTTCCAGATCGTGTCCTTGGGCATGGAGCTTTGGAAAGACACCATCATTTCCCTTCTGACGGATATTTTTGCTCCCAAGGGCATCTATGAGCGGGGCGATGTGCCCGTCCGGGAAAAAGAAGGTCTGCCCCTGCAGACCGGCTGCGTCTACGGGGAAGTACCGCCCATGGTCACCATCCGGGAGCACGATGCCCGGATGCTGGTGGACATTCCCAACGGGCAAAAAACCGGTCATTTCCTGGATCAGCAGGAAAACCGGGGCAGAATCAAACCCTACTGCAAGGATCGGGATGTGCTGGATCTCTGCTGCCACACCGGCGGCTTCGCCATCCATGCCGCCCTCTATGGTGCCGCATCCGTAGAAGCGGTGGATGTGTCCGAAGACGCCCTTGCCATGGTGCGGCAGAATGCGGAAAACAACGGTGTTTCCGTCACCACCACCTGCGGCAATGTCTTTGATGTGGTCCGGGATTACAGTGATGCCGGCAAAACCTACGGACTGGTCATCTGTGACCCCCCTGCCTTTGCCAAGAACCGCAAATCTCTGGAAGCCGCCTACCGGGGCTATAAGGAACTGAACCTGCGCTCCATGAAGCTGACTGCCCCCGGTGGTTATTTGGTCAGCAGCTCCTGCAGCCAGTACATGACCCCGGAATTGTTCCTGCAATTGCTGAAGGAAGCCGCCATGGACTGCGGCAGACAGGTGCGCCTGCTGGAAACCCTGGTCCAATCCCGTGACCATCCCGCCTGCCTCAATGCCGAACAGGCATTGTACCTCAAGGGCTATATTTTGCAAGTCCTGTAAAAAACCGATTTGGAGAACTGATTATGTATGAACTGATCACGCAGGAAACCCTGCAGGAATATGAAGCATTCGTCCAGTCCCATCCCAAGGGCAACTTCGCCCAGAGTTACCTCTGGGGCAAGCAGAAGCCCATGTGGACATGGAAAGCCATCGCCGTCCGGGGTGAAGACGGCAAAATCAAGGGCACCATGGCGGTGATGATCCGCAAGATGCCTCTGGTGGGCCGCACCCTTATGTACGCCTGCCGCGGTCCTGTCTGCGATCTGGACGACCGGGACACCTTCGCCCAGCTTCTGGAAGGCGCAAAGGCTCTGGCCAAGGAATACAACACCTATGCCATCAAGATCGACCCCGATGTTCCCTCCTCCAATACCGATTTTGCGGACATGCTCCACAGTTTCGGTTTCCGCGGCAAGGAATGCGGCAAAAATTTCGAAGCCATCCAGCCCCGATATGTCTTCCGTCTGGATGTGGAGGGCAAATCCGAAGAGGACGTGCAGGCCGGTTTCCACCAGAAATGGCGCTATAATATCCGCGTGGCTGTGAAAAAGGGTGTGGAAGTGAAGATCTGCGGCAAGGAAATGGTCCCTGCCTTTGCTGACCTCATGCTGACCACCGGTGTCCGTGACGGTTTCGTCACCCGCCAGCCGGAGTATTTCGCCGCCATGCTGGATAATCTGGGCGAGCATTGCCGCCTGTACATGGCCTTCCACGAAGGCCGCCCCATTGCGGGCACTTTGGCCATCCACTACGGCGATAAGGTTTGGTATCTCTACGGCGCTTCCTCCAACGAGGACCGCAACCTCATGCCCAACTACCTGCTCCAGTGGGAGATGATCCGCTGGGCCATCGAAACCGGCTGCCGTGTCTATGATTTCCGCGGTGTTTCCGGTGATATCAGCGAGGACAACCCCCTCTACGGCCTGTACCGGTTCAAAAAGGGCTTCGGCGGTGATTTCACCGAGTTTGTAGGCGAAATGGATCTGGTGCTGAACAAAGCCGTCTATGTGTTCATGGAAAAATCCACCAACATCTTCAGAGATGTCCGCAAAGTCCTGTATTTGATCAAAAACAGAAATAAGAAATAACGCAACCCCAAAGGCTCCCCTTGAGGGGAGCTGGCAAAAATCTTTGATTTTTGACTGAGAGGTGTCTTATGAAGTCCTACATCGTTGAAAAAGAAGCCATTTTGCATAACCTTTCCGTCCTGACCAAAAAGGCCGGAGAAGTACCCCTGTGGGCAGTCCTCAAGGGCAACGGCTACGGTCTTGGGCTGGTGCCTATGGCAGAACTTTGCCTGCAGGCAGGTGTCCATCATTTTGCCGTGACGGAACTTTCCGAAGTGGAAGCCCTGCGGCAGCTGGCACCTCAGGCGCAGATTTTGCTCCTGCGGCCCACCACCGACGAAGGGGAACTGACCCGTCTGCTGGATGCCGACGGCATTGCCACCATCGGTTCTCTGCAGGATGCTGCCGCCCTCAACGGTCTTGCCACCAAGCGGGATGCCATTGCCGCTGTCCATGTGAAGATCGACACGGGCATGGGCCGCTACGGCTTTTTGCCGGAGGAACTGCAGGACATTCTGGCTGTCTACCGCAGCCACGATCATCTGGCAGTTTCCGGCATCTACACCCATTTCCCCTGCGCTTTCTGCAGCGGAAAAGCTACCTACAGCCAGTATGATGTCTTCCACAAAACCGTGGTTTCCATTGCCGAAGCCGGCATTGAGCCGGGCGCGGCCCATTGCTGCAATTCCAATGCCTTTATGCGCTACAATGACCTGAAAATGGACGGTGTTCGGGTCGGCTCTGCCCTGCTTGGACGCGTGGCTGCCAAGAAGAACCTCCGCCGGGTCGGCCGCTGTGAAGCCACCGTGGAACAGGTCCGCTGGCTGCCCAAGGGTCATGCCACCGGCTATGGTTCTGCATGGCGCGCCAAGCGCCCCACCCAGATCGCGGTCATCCCCGTGGGCTGGTACCATGGCTTCGCCGCCGAATACGGCAACGATATTTTCCGTTTCCGGGACTGCCTGCGGCAGGTATTTACGGCTTTGAAACGAATGGTCTTTAAAAAGAAAATCTATGTGACCGTCAATGGAAAATCCTGCCCCGTGCTGGGTCATGTGGGCATGCTCCACACGGTCTGCGATGTGACCAAAATCAACTGCCAGCCCGGTGATCCGGCTGTACTGGATATCAATCCTCTGCAGCTGCATGGAATGGAAGTGGAATTCCGTTAATATCCATAGACAAAAGCCGCAGTTTTTGCTATGATAAATCCAGAAACAAAAAGGAGCTGAATGCCAATGGATCATTTGAACTGGATCTTCTGGGTGGCTGTCATGGTGGTGTTTGCCATTGCTGAAGTTGCCACCGTCAACATGGTGTCACTCTGGTTTGTTGGCGGCGCAGCCGCGGCATTGGTCGCCCAGCTTCTGGGCGGCGGCATCTGGCTGCAGGTCACTGTATTTCTTGTGGTGTCCATTGCGTTGCTTGCCTGCCTGCGACCCTTCACCAAAAAGTACGTCACGCCCCGCAAAACTGCCACCAATGCCGATATGGCCATCGGCCGCCAGGCTTATCTGACGGAAACCGCGGATAACCTCCGAGGCACAGGTGCTCTGAAACTGGATGGCAAGGAATGGTCTGTCCGTTCCGCATCCGGTGACATTCTGCCGGAAGGCACATTGGTCACTATCGTCAAACTGGAGGGCGTCAAGCTCTATGTAGAGCCCGCCCAGGTCCCCGCCGGCATCTGACCGGCAGAAGAAAGGAGTCTTTTTATGTGGATTGCGATTCTCGTTGTCATCGTACTGGTCCTCATTGCCATCATCCGCAATATCCATGTGGTCCAGCAGTCCAAGGCCTATGTCATTGAGCGCATGGGTGCCTTCTCCACCGTCTGGGAAGTGGGTCTGCACTTCAAGATCCCCTTCATTGAAAAAGTCGCCAAGCGCGTCAGCCTGAAGGAGCAGGTTCTGGACTATCCCCCTCAGCCCGTGATCACCAAGGACAATGTCACCATGCAGATCGACACGGTGGTGTACTTCCAGATCACCGATCCTAAGCTGTACACCTACGGTGTGGAGTATCCCATGGTCGCCATGGAGACCCTCACCGCCACCACCCTGCGTAACATCATCGGCGATCTGGAACTGGATCAGACCCTCACCAGCCGCGATGTGATCAACACCAAGATGCGCGCCATTCTGGACGAAGTCACCGATCCCTGGGGCATCAAGGTCAACCGTGAGGAACTGAAGAACATTCTGCCTCCCGCCGATATCCAGAGTTCCATGGAAAAGCAGATGAAAGCAGAACGCGACCGCCGTCAGGCCATCCTGCAGGCAGAGGGCACCAAGCACTCCGCCATACTGGTGGCAGAGGGCGAAAAGGAAAGTGCCATTCTCCGTGCCGATGCGGAAAAGCAGGCAGCCATTCTCCGTGCACAGGGTGAAGCCGAGGCCATTCTGGCTGTCCAGAAGGCACTGGCAGACTCCATGAAGCTGCTGAACGAAGCCTGCCCCAACGATCAGGTCATCAAGCTGAAGGCGCTGGAAGCCATGCAGAAGGTTGCCGACGGTCAGGCCACCAAGATCATCATTCCCTCCGAGATTCAGGGTCTTGCCGGTCTTGCCGCGGGACTCACCGAAGCCGCAAAGAATTAATTGCTGATAAAAAACCGCCAAACCGAAAGGTTTGGCGGGTTTTTATGTTGGCAATCGTCCCCAAAAGTGCTATAATACATCTATTGTAGGAAAGTATACCCAACTGAGGGGAGGACAGGCCTTGAACAAGAAGATCGCACGGCTTCTGGAGCCGGGTATGGCGCTGTATTTTATCACCTTATTCCTCTTTGCCGGCTTCAGCATCGCCTTGAAGCAGTATTATCTGGCTGGCTTTGAAATCTTTCTGACCGTCTTGCTCCTTGTCTACAACCGGGTAGCCAGCGGCAAGCGAAAAAAAGCCCTCATGGCCTATGTCCAAAGCACCACAGACTCCTTGGGCACCGCCTTCAAAACAGGCTCGCCCTTCCCCATGGCTGTCATCAAGATGAGCGACTCGGAAATCGTCTGGGCAAATCCCTCGTTCTACCGGGTGTCCGGTCTGCGGGATTCCTTCCTCCACCAGAAGCTGGAAGATGTGGTTCCCAAATTCTCCACCCGCTGGCTTTCCGAGGGCCGTACGGAGTGCCCCCAGGATGTGGTCATTGATGACCGCCGCTACCGGGTCTTCGGCAATCTGATCCGCTCTGAGGATGAGCATGCCTCTCTGCTGCTTGCCAACCTCTATCTGGTGGATATGACGGAAATGTTCCATGTCCGGGATGAATATGTCCGGTCCCGTCCCATCGTGGCGCTCATTCTGGTGGATAACTACGATGAACTGACCAACAACCTGCCGGACAGCGCCATTTCCAGTCTGGATGCCAAGATCAACGACCGCATCGGCGCATGGTGCGAAGGCTGTAACGGTATTCTCCGCAAGTATGAGCGAAACCGTTACCTGTTCGTCTTTGAAGCCAAGGATCTGCCCCGTCTGCAGGATGGAAAATTCTCCATTCTGGACGAGATCCGCACCATCACCAACCCTTCCGGTGTTGCCGCGACCCTGTCCATCGGCATCGGCAAGGACGGTTCCAATTTTGAAGAAAACTTCACCTTCGCCTCCTTGTCCATTGAAATGGCACTTTCCAGAGGCGGCGATCAGGTGGTCATCAAAGACCGCTACAATTTCAACTTCTTCGGCGGCCGTACCAAGGAAACGGAGCGCCGTACCAAGGTCAAGGCCCGTGTCATTGCCAACTCTCTGACGGAGCTGATCAACCAGTCCGGTCATGTGTTCATCATGGGTCATAAAATGGCGGATCTGGACGCGCTGGGTGCCGCCATGGGTCTTGTGACCATGTGCCGCAAGCAGGACAAGCCGGTCCATGTGGTGCTGGACACCCAGAACAATGCCGTCGGCTCTCTGTTGGAACTGCTGGCAGAGCATCCGGAATACAACGGTCTGTTCCTCTCCGGAGAAGATGCCCTGCTGCAGGCAGACAATAAGAGCCTTCTGATGGTGGTGGATACCAACCGCCCCGATCAGGTGGAAAACCGTGCCCTGCTGGAGAGCATTTCCCGCGTGGCGGTCATTGACCACCATCGCCGGGCTGCCGACTATATCGAGCAGGTGGTTCTGAACCTCCACGAGCCCTTTGCCTCTTCGGCATCGGAACTGGTTTCGGAAATTCTCCAGTATGCCGTAGAGCCCAAGGACATCCGTCCCATAGAGGCCCAGGCACTGCTGGCGGGCATCGTGCTGGACACCAAAAACTTCTCCGTCCGCACCGGTGCCAGAACCTTTGAAGCCGCGGCATTCCTGCGCAGAGCCGGTGCCGATACGGTGGATGTCAAAAAACTGTTCCAGAACGATCTGGACACCACCGTTTCCCGCTATCGAATCGTCCAAACCGCAAGACTGTACCGCAATGAGATCGCCATTGCCGCTTTGGACTATTCCGTCACCAGACCTCTGGCTGCCCAGGCAGCCGATGAGCTGCTGAACATCCGCGGTATCACCACATCCTTTGTCCTGTACCCCCAGGATGATCAGGTGATCGTTTCCGCCCGGTCCATCGGCGAAGCCAATGTGCAGGTCATATTGGAAGCCCTCGGCGGCGGCGGCAACGCAGCCACCGCAGGCGCCCAGATCGCAGAAAAATCCGTCCGGGATGTTCTTTCCGATCTGGTGGCAAGTATTGATAAATTCTACGGAAACTAACGATAAAAAATCGTGCCGAAAAACAAGGAGTAATTACCATGAAAGTTATTTTGCTGCAAGATGTAAAGGGTCAGGGCAAGAAGGGTCAGCTGATCGATGTTTCCGACGGCTATGCCCGCAATTTCCTGCTGCCCAAGAAGCTGGCACAGGAAGCCACCGCTGACAATGTCAACACCATGAAGATGAACGACAAGGCCCTGCAGGAAAAGCGCCAGAAGGAGCGGGAAGCCGCTCTGGCTCTTTCCAAGGTCCTGAAGGAAATGACCCTGGTTGTCACCGCTAAGGGCGGCGGCGCAGGCCGTCTGTTCGGCTCTGTGACCAATGCAGAAATCGCCGATGCTCTGGCTAAAAATCACAACATCCAGATCGACAAGCGGAAGATCGTCCTGAAGGATGCCATCAAAAACACCGGCACCTACACCGTCATCTGCAAGCTGGGTTACGAAATCAATGCAGAACTGAATGTAGAGATCAAGGAACTGTAAAACCTGTTCCGGAGGTTCCACTATGGAAGAACTGTTATCCCGCCAGCTGCCCCACTCTCTGGAGGCGGAGCAGTCCGTGCTGGGCTCCATGCTCATTGACAGCCGCAGTGTGGCAGAAGTCATTGGCATTTTGCGCCCGGACGACTTTTTCTTACAACAGAATAAGGACATCTACGAAACCATCTACACCATGTTCAACTTCTCCGAAACCATCGACCCTGTGACGGTTTTGGACCGACTGAAGCAAAAGGGCTTTGGCAGCGATAAGACTGCCTCCTACCTGATGCAGCTGATGGAGATCACCCCCACGGCCGCCAATGTGGGGCAGTATGCCGCCATTGTGAAAGACAAGGCTCTGATGCGAAATCTGGCCACCGCTGCCGGTGACATTCAGGAGTCTGTCTTTGAAGGTGTGGGCTCGGCTTCGGAGATCATGGAAAATGCCGAAAAAAAGATCTATGCGCTTCGCAACGGCAATACCGGCGACAGCCTGCAGCACATCGGCACCGTTCTGGTCAATGTTTTCGACCGTCTGGATGAACTGTCCCAGTCGGACAGCGCCTTCCCCGGTGTGACCACCGGTCTGCGGGATCTGGACAAAAAAATCAACGGTCTGAACAAGTCCGATCTGGTGATCCTGGCTGCCCGTCCTGCCATGGGTAAGACTTCTCTGGCTTTGAATATGGCATTGTCTGTGGCAAAAAAGACTGATAAGACCGTGGTATTCTTCTCCCTGGAAATGTCCAGAGAGCAGCTTGCCCTGCGTCTGCTGTCCAATGAAAGTTTTGTGGACAACACCAAGCTGACCACCGGCAAACTCTCCGATGAAGACTGGACAAAGATCGGCATTGCCTCCTCTGCCCTGAGCCAGACGGACATCCGTGTGGATGATAACCCCTCCATTTCCGTTGCGGAAATGAGTGCCAAATGCCGCCGACTGGACAATCTGGGTCTGGTCGTCATCGACTATCTGCAGTTGATGACCTCTGCCGGCGGAAAGCAGAACTCCAACAACGCCAACCGTGTGCAGGTGGTCAGTGATATTTCCCGCGCCCTGAAGATCATGGCAAAGGAACTGAATGTGCCCGTCATCTGCCTGAGTCAGCTGTCCCGTGCCAACGAAAGCCGTACAGACAAGCGGCCCATGCTGTCTGACCTGCGTGAAACCGGTGCCATCGAACAGGATGCTGACGAGGTCATGTTCATCTATCGTGACGATTACTATAACCCCAATACGGAAGAAAAGAATGTGGCAGAACTCATCGTGGCGAAAAACCGCCATGGTGAAACCGGTACCGTCAAGGTCCAGTGGCTGCCTCAGTTCACCACCTTTGCCGATCGGGAGTGGAAACACAGTGAACCGTAAGCTGTCTGAATCCCTCTCTGCCCTGTGCAGCCCCGGCGACCATGTGGTCTGCGCCCTTTCCGGCGGCGCCGACTCCGTGGCTCTGCTCCATGGACTGCTGGCTGTAAAAGATGATTGTAAAATCACGGTATCTGCCGCCCATTTCAATCACTGCCTGCGCGGAGCAGAATCCGACAGGGACGAAGCCTTTGTCCGGGATCTCTGCGCCCAATGGGGTGTGGAACTGGCTGTGGGTCGGGGCGACCCCAAAACCCTTACAGGCAAAAGCCCGGAAGAGGCCGCAAGAGAACTGCGCTATCAGTTCCTTCGCAGCCAAAAAGGTCTGGTCGCCACGGCACACCATGCCGAC
>JAZNFJ010000073.1:0-3654 GCA_045589035.1 Candidatus Avilachnospira sp.
ACAATGGGGCCAATCTGCATTACTCCAGAATTGAAACGACAAGGGTACGGCAAAATCCTGTTGGATTATTCTTTGGAAAAAGCAACGGAACTTGGTTGTGGTGCATTGTGCTTTGAAGGTAATATCCATTTCTATGGAAAAAGCGGTTTTACTTTTGCCAGAGATTTTGGTATTCGTTATCACGGCTTACCCGATGGTGCAGATTCATCCTTCTTTCTTTGCAAAGAATTAATCCCTGGATACCTTAATGGCACAACTGGGGAATATGGCCCGCCACAAGGATACTTCGTTAACGAAGAAGATGCCGAAGAATTTGACAAGGCTTTTCCTTACAAAGAGAAATTAAAACTCCCTGGACAACTTTTTTAACTAAACGAACAAACGGAGCAGTGTGCATTTCCAAGCACACTGCTCCGGACCAAAAAATGCGGAAGTGGTTCGTCCACTTCCGCATTAAACTTTATAACAATTTACCCTTCGGCAGAGTCTTCAGCAAAACTACGGCATAGACCACCACAAGCACGCAGAGGATCACAATTCTAACCATGGACTCGCCGGAAGCTGAGAAGGCCGACAGCGAATTGAGCACACCGTGGGAGATGACGCAAGGCCACAAAGAGCCACCGCGCCAGAAGATGATGACGTACAGGAAACCGATGAGCACGGCGAAGAAGATCTGCACCAGATTTTCTGCCACACCCATGCCGCTGCCATTGAGCAAATTGATGATATGCCCCAGACCGAAGGTAACGCTGGAGACTACCACCGCCCACTTGATGCTGTCGCGGGACATGGCCTTGAACAGGAACCCGCGAAAAATCAGTTCTTCCAGGAATCCGACACAGAGCATCTTGACGATGAAGCACACGGTGCCAACGGCATCATAGTGCATCTCCACGCCGCCCCAAACATTCTGGAGCGTAATCACAATCAGCGGTATGTAGAACAAAAAGGCCTTTGCGGGGACTGTCGGCTTGCACAGACCAAAGCGCTCCAGTTTCCCCTGTCGCTTCAGCCAGAAATACAGGAACAGGCTGACTGCCACTCCAAACACCGCTGTGGCAGAGCTCTCCACTCCGATACTGCGGGAGATCTCATCAAAGACAGACATGCCCACACAATAGATGCCAATCCACGTAAGGGCAAAACCCAATTCACTTTTGTCGTAAAACCTTTTCATGGTTAAGCTCCCAACAAGCTCTGGTCAAAAGCGAACAGAGCCTCATTAATCTCAAAGATGTTGTAATTCTTCTGTTTGATGAAATATTCGATGATGACATCGAACTTATTGCTGCGGCTCAGGGCAAACCCGGCGCGGGCAATAAAATCCTTTGTTTCCTCCAGATCCAGTTCCAGCGCAATGGCAAAAGCGATTGCCGTGGGTTTTGAAGGCTTATACTGGGGGTTGTTCCGGATTTTAGAAAACAGTTTCCGATCAACATTGGCTTTTTTGTAGATTTCTGAGTCCTTTTTGCCAGTGCGATCGATGAGTTTCAGCAGTGTTTCAGAGAAACCTGCATCCAGATCGATGAGCATATCGTTCAAGCTATCCGGTGCGATACTCATTGCCACGGGTGCAGACATAACTGCGTCCTCGCAGACCATGCTGGCCTTTTTCAGACAGTTTCGTCTACGCAGGCGCTCAGATTGGGAGTCGGTGTACTCGTCCGCATAGTGGTCATCGATATACTCGGCGATGTCCGCGAACAGCTTGCTGCCAATCTGATACGCAGCACGGTCGAAGATGACGATGTAGACCGTCATATCGTTCTCCATGAGGAACTCTCCGATGGTATCCACTGCTACACGCAGCGCCTGATCTTTGGGATAACCATAGACACCGGAGGAAATCAGCGGGAATGCCATGGTTTCGCAGCCATGCTCTGCGGCAAGGGCAAGGCTTGTCCGGTAACAGGACACCAGCTTTTCCCGCTCCCCATAGCCACCGCCATGCCACACAGGGCCGACGGTATGTATGACATAACGGCAGGGCAGGCGGTATGCGCCTGTCACCTTTGCCATACCGGTCTTACAGCCGCCAAGGGTACGGCATTCTGCCAACAATTCCGGACCTGCAGCACGATGGATGCAGCCATCCACACCTCCGCCACCCAGCAGGCTCTCATTGGCAGCATTGGCAATGGCATCCACATGCATTTTGGTTATATCATCACGAACGATTTGAATAGGCACCCAACCACATCCTTTTATGCCATTATACAACAGCCGCTATCCCATAAACAAGACAAAAAACAGGCTCTCTGTTATGCAGAGAGCCTGTTTTTATGCTTCGATCTTCGAAAAGAGCTCAAAATGGTTCTTCGTCGTCTTTAAGATACCTTCCTTTTGCAGCTTGCTCAGCTCCACAGACATGGCAGCCCGCTCGATACAGAGGTAATCTGCCAGCTGCTGCCGGTCATAGGGAATATCAAAAGACAGTTTCCCCTGCCGCATGGACTCTGCCGACAGGTAGGACAACAGTTTTTCTCTGGTGCTTCGTTTTCCCATGTGTGTAATCTTATCGTTGAGATTGATCACCCGCTGGGACATGACCGAAACCAGATTGCGAATCAGCTTATTATGATGGGGACAGGCAGTGGCACAGGTCTGCAGCAGTCTGTTCATATGCAGAAGCATGATTTCGCAGTCCTCAGATGCCACAACACTGATATTCAGCACTGCCCCCGGTGTGGAAGCAAAGGGCTCCGCAAAGGGCTCCCCTGCCCCGACCCGACCTACGATGTTACGGTGTCCCCAAAGGTCTTCCTGAATGCTCAGGACACTTCCGGAGAGAACCAGGCCCATGGCATCGGTACTGTCGCCCACACGGAAAATATAGGCATCCTTTTCCTTTTTCAGAACCGTTGCATTGACGCACTGCAAAATGGAGAGAATCTCGTCGTCTGCCATGCCCTGAAAAAACGGACTGTTCCGCAGTACAAACAGATATTTTTCCAAGCGATCCCCTCCTTTTCCTACATGATAACCCATATAAAGCAATTTTTCAATCCTTGATGCTGCCATCGATTCCGATGGTGACGACCTGCCACGGGATGAACTTACCGCTTCCCTGCAGGGCATTTTTTGCCGCAAATTCCAATCCTCCGCAGCAAGGCACTTCCATGCGGACAATGGTAACACTTTGAATGTCGTTATCCCGGATGATGGCAGTCAGCTTTTCCGTATAGTCCACTGCATCCAGCTTAGGGCATCCGATAAGTGTTACTTTTCCGGCAATAAAATCCTGATGGAATTTAGCATAGGCATAAGCCGTGCAGTCAGCAGCAATCAGCAGTTTTGCCCCATCAAAATAAGGTGCACGCAAAGGCGCCAGTTTGATCTGTACCGGCCAGTTCTGCAGCTGAGAATCGACAGCCACCTGCGTATGTACAGATTCCCGGTGAATGGCGCGGGATTGCTGTCCGGGGCAGCCACCAGAAGGGCAGCTTTTTCCTCTGCTCTCCATATGCTTTTTTACCGCAGCTTCATCGTAAGGGGCAGCTTCCCGTTCCACAAAACGGATCGCTCCCGTGGGACAGGTGGGCAGGCAATCTCCCAAACCGTCGCAGTAGTCGTCCCGGAGCAAAACCGCCTTGCCGTCTTCCATACCGATGGCACCTTCGTGGCAGGCTTCGGCACAAGCTCCGCAGCCGT
>JAZNFJ010000074.1:0-17067 GCA_045589035.1 Candidatus Avilachnospira sp.
AAGATTGAGAGAACATACCATGACAGAAAAACTCTTTTATCAGGATTCCCATCTGAAAACCTTTACCGCCACGGTCCTCTCCTGTGAGCAGGGCAAGCATGGCTATGATGTCATCTTGGACAAGACCGCTTTCTACCCCGAAGGAGGCGGACAGCCCGGTGACCGGGGTGTGATCGGCGGTGTGACCGTCACGGACACCCACGAAGCCGGCGGCAATGTGGTCCACTACTGCGAAGCCCCAGTGGAAGTGGGTGCAGAAGCAGAATGTACCATTGACTGGGACTGGCGGTTTCAGTTGATGCAGCAGCACAGCGGTGAGCACATGGTCAGCGGCTTTATTCATCAGGCCTTCGGCTACAGCAATGTGGGCTTCCACATGGGCAAGGATTCCGTCACCATTGATTTTGACGGTCCCATCACGGAGGAACAGCTGGCAGAAATTGAAGACAGAACCAATGCCGCCATCTGGGAAAACACCCCGGTGGAAGTGCTGTATCCCAACCCGGAAGAACTGGAAGCCATCCCCTACCGCAGCAAAAAAGAGCTGACCGGTCAGGTGCGGATTGTCCGCTTTCCCGGTGTGGATCTGTGCGCCTGCTGCGGTGTCCATGTGAAACATACCGGTGAGATCGGTCTTGTAAAATTCCTCTCCTGCGTAAAATTCCACGAGGGTGTCCGCATTGAGATGCTGGCAGGCGGCAGAGCTTTGGACCTGCTCCGGGGCACTTGGGAGCAGAACCGGCAGATTTCCGGTCTGCTTTCGGCAAAGCCCATGGAGACGGCAGCTGCCGCTGCCCGGATGCAGCAGGAACTGAACGACACCAAATACCGTCTGACCCAGCTGGAGGACAAGTCCTTCCGCATGCAGGCAGAAAGCTACAAAGATGCAGGCGATGTGCTGCTCTTTGAGGAAGGGCTGAAGCCCGATTCTCTGCGGCGGCTCACCGATGCCATCATGACCGCCTGCGGCGGCAGATGCGCCGTTTTCTCCAAGACGGAGCAAGGCTTCCAGTATGCCATCGGTCATGAAGGCGGCGATCTGCGGCAGTTCACCAAGGATATGAACAGCCAGCTGAACGGCAGAGGCGGCGGCAAACCCAACTTTGTACAGGGTTCTGTGACCGCCGACCGGAAGGCCGTTGAAGCCTTCTTTCAGGGAGAATAAACCATGTTTCAGGACATTGCCCCCCATATTTACCACAACGAATTTGCCACCAAAATGCCTGCGGCAGAGGATCATCTTTTCCTCTTCTCCGGAGATAAACTCCTGTGCCGGATGGAGCACAACCGGCTGATTTTGCCCACTTTCGCCCAGCTGGGCGACGGTTTTCAGGATCGTCTGCACTTGTTTTCCATCGACGACACCGCCTACTACCTCCACGAAGGGGATGCCCCGGAAGCCGTGGAGGGCTGGCAGTATGAAAGCACCCGGATTTTGCGGGACTGCGAGCCGGACGAACATCTGTTTGCCATGGGCGCAGCAGAGAGCCTGTACCGCTGGTACACGGGCAACCGCTACTGCGGCCGCTGCGGCAGTCCCATGCACCACGGCACCACGGAACGCAGCCAGGTCTGCAGTCAATGCGGCAACACCGTCTATCCCAAGATCTGCCCGGCAGTCATCGTAGCTGTCCACGACGGCGACCGGCTGCTGCTGACCCGCTATGCAGGCAGATCCTTCAAGCGCCATGCTTTGATCGCCGGTTTTAACGAGATCGGCGAAACCATCGAAGAAACGGTCCACCGGGAAGTCATGGAAGAAGTGGGACTGAAGGTCAAAAACCTGCAGTTCTACAAATCCCAACCGTGGGTCTTTACGGACTGCCTGCTCATGGGCTTTTATGCAGAACTGGACGGCAGCGATCAGGTAAAGCTGCAGGAGGACGAACTGTCCGAAGCGATCTGGTTCCACCGAAACGAAATCCCCCAGGACTATTCCGCCATCAGCCTCACCGGCGAGATGATCGAACAATTCCGCACCCAACAGAAAGGATGATTTGTCATGGATACCTCTACCATGGATCTGTATTTCAGCATCATCGGCCTTGCCGCCGGTATTTACTGCCTGTACACCTGGTTCAAACTGAAAAAGGGCGGCAAACTCTTTGCCAATCAGCTGCTTGTCCCCAAGGATTCCCAGCCCGGTGACTGTCTGGACGAAGAAGGCTATATCCGTACCATGTCCCCCTTGCTGCTGATCGCCGGTCTGGTGTGGGCGGTGGTGGGTGCTTTGGATCTTGCCAACTGCACCCTGCACGTTCTCGATGAAACCGGCAGCTTCTATCTGGCGCTGGGTGGCACGATTGCCTGTGTCATTGCCTTTGTGGTCTATATCGTCGTCTGGCTCCGCGCCAGAAAAGAATACTGGATCGTATGAAAAAATTTCTCTTAACCACCACCTGCGTGCTTCTGGCGCTGGCTTTGCTTTTGGGCACAGCGGTTCTGCTGGTCAACCGCCATGTGAAGCGATCCGCCGCAGACTACATTCTCTCCACCGAAGGTGCCGCATCTGTGGATGCCGACTGTATTCTGGTACTGGGCTGCGGTGTCCGTCCCACCGGAGAACCTTCTTTGATGCTCCGGGACCGGCTGGACATGGGACTTTCCCTCTATGAAGCCGGCGCAGCACCCAAGCTGCTCATGTCCGGCGACCACGGGCGGAAGGAATACGACGAAGTCAATGTCATGAAGGATTATGCCATGGATTTCGGTGTGCCCTCGGAAGATGTGTTCATGGACCATGCCGGTTTTTCTACATACGAAAGCATGTACCGGGCGAGGGATGTATTCTGCGCCGAAACAGTCATTATCGTTTCCCAGCAGTACCATCTCTACCGGGCGGTCTATGATGCCCGGGCTTTGGGGCTGGATGCATGGGGTGTTGCCGCGGAGGATGTTGCTTATCTGGGGCAGACCGTCCGGGATCTGCGGGAAATTCTGGCAAGGAGCAAGGATTTTATCTACTGCCGCCTGCAGCCCCTGCCCACATTCTTAGGCGAAGCCATCCCGGTTTCCGGTGACGGAAATCTGAGCAATGGCTAAATTTATCGAATATGATTCTCCAAAACCTACAACGGAAATTTCCCCGGAAGTTCTTTCTTCCGGGGATTTGTTATGCTATAATGGGACTATACTGAAACATTTTAGGGGGAAACTGCCTATGATGACCATAAAAAATTATGTCCGGGCAAAATCTCTGGAAGAAGCCTATGAACTGAATCAAAAGCGCAGCAGCCGTGTCATCGGCGGTATGCTGTGGCTGAAGATGACCAAAAGCAATGTGGGCACTGCCATCGACCTGTGCGATCTGGGTCTGAACACCATTGAAGAAACGGAAGACAGCTTCGCCATCGGTGCCATGGTAAGTTTGCGGCAGCTGGAAACCCACGCGGGACTCAATGCCTATACCCAAGGCGCAGCCGCCGCCTGCGTCCGGGACATTGTCGGTGTCCAGTTCCGCAATGTGGCAACGGTAGGCGGCAGCATTTTCGGCCGTTTCGGCTTCTCCGATGTGCTGACCTTCTTCCTGACCACCCACTGCACCGTGGAACTCTACAAAGGTGGCATGGTATCTCTGGAGGAATTTTCCAAAATGAAGAAGGACCGGGATATTCTGGTTCGGATTCATGTGAAAAAGGTCCCCGGAAAATTCGTCTACCGGGCTGTCCGCAATGCCAGAACAGATTTCCCCATCCTCACCTGCGCCGTTTCCGAAATGGACGGTACATACCGCGCCGCTTTTGGCGCAAGGCCCGGCAGAGCCATCCCCCTTACGGACGAAACCGGCATCCTCACCAAGGGTCTGACGGAAGAAAGCATCCTCGCCTTTGCCCAATATGCAGCAAATACCGTTCCCACGGGAAAGAATCTCCGCGGCAGCGCTGCCTACCGCACCAAGCTGGTGCAGGTGGAATGTGAGCGTGCCTTGCGGCAGTTGGGAGGTCTGTGATCATGGAAATTAAAATCATACTCAACGGCAAGCCCGTCACCGCCCTTGTGGATGCCGACACCCTGCTGCTGGATTTTGTCCGCAGTCAGGGCTGCCTCAGTGTGAAACGGGGCTGTGAAACCGCCAACTGCGGTCTTTGCACCGTCCTTATGGACGATGTGCCGGTGCTCTCCTGCTCCATGCTGGCTGCCCGCGCTGACGGACATAACATCACCACTTTGGAAGGTCTGCAGGAGGAAGCCGCCGATTTTGTGGGCTTCATTGCCGATCAGGGTGCGGAGCAGTGCGGCTTCTGCAACCCCGGCTTTGTGTTGAACACCATCGCCCTGCTGCGGGAAAATCCCGACCCTACCGATGAGGAAATCAAGCAATTCCTGGCAGGAAACCTCTGCCGCTGTTCCGGCTATGAAGGTCAGCTGCGGGGCATCCGCGCCTATCTGGACAGCCGTAAGGGCTAAGGAGGCAGCTATGGATATTCGTAATTTCAAAACCGTCGCCCAGCCCATCCGCAAGAAAGATGCCATGCAGGTACTTCTGGGCAAGCCGGTGTATACCGACGATGTAACCCCCCAGAATGCCCTGGTGGTGAAGA
Organism: Candidatus Avilachnospira sp.; assembly: GCA_045589035.1. GTDB lineage: Bacteria > Bacillota > Clostridia > Oscillospirales > Oscillospiraceae > Avoscillospira. The sequence continues at coordinate 4,542 of JAZNFJ010000074.1, forward strand.
TTCTCCGCTCTCCCCATCCCAATGCCATGATCCGCTCCATCAAGACCGATGTGGCTATGAAAGTCCCCGGTGTGGTGGGCATTTACACATGGGAAGATGTGCCGCAGAAGCGCTTTGCCATTGCAGGCCAGACCTTCCCGGAGGTTTCTCCCTACGACCGTCTGATTTTGGACCGCCATGTGCGGTTTGTGGGCGATGCCGTTGCCATCATTGCCGCTGAAACGGAAAAGGCAGCGGAAAAAGCCATGAAAATCATCAAGGTGGACTACGAAGTTTTGGAGCCGGTGCTGGATATGCACAAGGCGCTGGACAATCCCATTCTGGTCCACCCGGAAGCGGACTGGTATCCGCCCATCGATGTGGGCGGCGATGCCAAGCGCAATCTGGTTTCCAGCGACTGCACGGAAACTGGCGATGTGGAAGCTGTTCTGAAGGACTGCGACATTGTCATCGAGCATACCTTCCACACCAAAGCCAATCAGCAGGCCATGATGGAAACCTTCCGCACCTATTCAGAGATGGATACCTACGGCCGCATCCATGTGGTGGCATCTTCCCAGATTGTCTTCCATGCCAGACGAATCATCGCAAGAGCATTGGACATTCCCAAGAGCCGCGTTCGGGTGGAAAAGCCCAGAATCGGCGGCGGTTTCGGTGCTAAGCAGTCGGCAGTCTGCGAATTTTATCCGGCTTTCGTCACTTTGAAGACCGGACGGCCTGCCAAACTGATCTATACCAGAGAGGAAACCCAGATCGCCGGTTCTCCCCGGCATGAAATGGAAGTCCATGTCCGCCTGGGCGCCAACAAAGACGGCCGTATCCGCGCCATCGACATCTACACCCTCTCCAACTCCGGTGCTTACGGCGAACACGGCCCCACCACCGTAGGTCTGACCGCCGAAAAGCCCATTCCTCTCTATACCGCCAATCTGGAGGCACACAAATTCTCCTTCGATGTGGTCTACACCAACCTGCAGGCTGCCGGTGCCTTCCGGGGCTACGGCGCACCCCAGGGTCTGTTTGCCGTGGAGAGCTGCGTCAACGAACTGGCGGATATGCTACAGATGGACCCCACCAAGATCCGCCTGCAGAACATGGTGCGGCAGGGTATGGTCATGGGTGCTTACCATGGCGAAACCGCCAATGCCTGTAATCTGGACCGCTGTATGGAGCGGTGTGCCGAGATTTTCGACTGGGAGAAGCGCTGGCCTGTCCGGGAACTGGGGGATGGCATCGTCCGTTCCACCGGTGTGGCCATGGCTATGCAGGGCTCCGGCATCATCAATCTGGATGTAGGCGGCGCCACCATCAAGCTCAGCGATGAAGGCACTTACAACCTGCTCATCGGTGCCGCCGATATGGGCACCGGCTGCGATACCATTATGGCGCAGATCGCCGCGGAATGTATGGAATGTTCCCCGGACGATATCGCCGTTTTCGGCGCAGACACCGATGCCTCCCCTTACGATTCCGGCTCCTATGCCTCCTCCACCACCTATCTGACCGGTTCTGCGGTGGTCAAAGCCTGCGGGGAGCTGAAAGAGAAGATTCTCGCCATTGCCGCCGGTATGCTGGAATGCGATGCCGCCGATCTGTCCTTTGAAGGACGGCAGGTTCGCCATGAGGTCAGCGGCAAAGTGCTTACCCTGGAAGAAATTGCCATCAAGAGCCAGCTGGGCAACACCATCGCCCCGGAGGCTTCCGCCACCCACACCTCCCCCGTTTCCCCGCCGCCTTTCATGGTGGGTATGGTGGAGATTGAACTGGATAAGCGAACCGGTGTTGTGCGGGTCATAGATTTCATGTCCGTGCTGGACTGCGGCACCCCCATCAATCCCAATCTGGTGAAAATCCAGGCGGAAAGCGGCATTGTGCAGGGCATCGGTATGGCGCTGACAGAGGATGTGACCTACACTCCCAAGGGCAGACCCATGGAGAGTTCCTTCATGCAGTACAAGATCCCCACCCGGCTGGACATGGGCAAACTCCGCGTAGAACTGGAGCCCAGTTACGAGCCTTCCGGCCCCTGGGGCGCAAAATCTGTGGGCGAAGTGGTCATCAACACCCCCGCGCCTGCCATCGCCCATGCCATCTACCGGGCAACGGGCATCTGGCACCGGACACTGCCCATTCTTCCGGAGCACATCGCCATGGAGATGGAAACCTAACCGAAACAGGAAAAAGCCACGGCTGACAGCCGTGGCTTTTTGTTTTACTTATGATACAATTTCTGGCTCTCGTAAGAAGCCTCGCAGGTCACATGGGCGCCCAGTTTTTTGAACATATTCTCATCCACCTGAGAGAGAATAACCGTAGAGTGGACCTCCGCGTTCCTCAGTTCGTTCAGCCGTTCCATGGCAAGATCTGCATTTTTATCCGTGCTCGCGCACATGGAGAGGGCAATGAGCACCTCGTCCGTGTGGAGTCTGGGGTTGCGATTGCCCAGATGCTCCACCTTCAGATGGGTAATGGGTTCCAGAACACTGGGGTGGATCAGCTTCACTTCATCGCCAATACCGGCCAAATGCTTCAGGGCATTGATCAAGGCGGCACAGGATGCACCCATGAGGGAAGAAGTCTTGCCGGTGACCACCTTGCCGTCGGGCAGCTCAATGGCCACGGCAGGCTCGCCGGTCTGCTGGGCCACTGCTCTTGCCGCAGGCACAGCCTTGCGCATCTCCGGCTCCAGTTCCATGGAACGCATGAGCATTTCCATCTTATGCAGCTGGACGGCAGCGGTATTGCCCCGCTTGACCTGGCAGGCCGTATCGAAGTACCGGCGGATGACCTCTTGCTCAGAGGCCTTGCAGCACACTTCATCGTCCACAATGGCATTGCCCACCATGTTGACACCCATATCCGTAGGGCTCTTGTAGGGGCACTGACCGTAAATCTTCTTGAACATGGCCTCCACCACAGGGAAGATCTCCACATCCCGGTTGTAGTTGACCGTAGTTTCCTCGTAGGCTTCCAGATGGAAGGGGTCGATCATGTTCACATCGTCCAGATCGATGGTAGCTGCCTCGTAAGCCCGGTTCACCGGGTGCTTCAAAGGCAAATTCCAGACCGGGAAGGTTTCATACTTGGCATAACCGGAACGGATGCCCCGCTCGTGCTCATGGTACAGCTGGCTCAGCGCCGTTGCCATTTTGCCGGAGCCGGGACCGGGAGCGGTGATGACCACGATGGGTCTGGTGGTTTCGATATAATCATTCTTGCCGAAGCCATCTTCCGATACGATCAGAGGGATGTTGGAAGGATAGTCGGCAATGGGATAATGGCGATAGACCTTGATGCCGAGGGTTTCCAGCTTGTTCTGAAATTTCTCTGCGGCAGTCTGGCTGCGGAACTTGGTCAGCACCACACTACCCACATACAGACCGTACTCCCGGAAGGCATCGATGAGCCGCATGACATCCACATCGTAGGTGATGCCCAGATCGCCTCTGCGCTTGTTCTTTTCAATGTCATCGGCAGAAATGGCGATGACCAGTTCCGCCTGATCCTTCAGCTGCAGAAGCATCCGCATTTTGCTGTCCGGCTGGAAGCCGGGCAGGACACGGGAAGCATGGTAGTCGTCAAAGAGTTTGCCGCCGAACTCCAGATACAGCTTGCCGCCGAACTGATCCACCCGCTGCCGGATCTTCTCCGTCTGCAAATGGAGATATTTGTCATTGTCAAAGCCGATTTGTTTCATGGCAATCCCTCTCTTTCGCCAAATTACTTTCCAGTATACATCATAGCCTTTTCCGACAGGAAATGCAAGTCCATCTTTCTATATTCTATATCCTTGATTTTCCCTATATTTTGGGGTATAATCATTCTGAATAAATATATATAGATGCAAGTGAGGCATTTTATGGCTAAGAAACAAGCATACGGCAACGAAAGTATCTCGTCTTTGAAGGGTGCGGACCGTGTCCGCAAGCGCCCGGCGGTCATCTTCGGCTCTGACGGTCTGGAGGGCTGCGAACACGCAGTTTTTGAGATTCTCTCCAATGCCATTGACGAAGCCCGTGAAGGTCACGGTGATGTGATCACCGTCACCAGTTATCTGGACCACTCCATCGAGGTGGAGGACTTCGGCCGCGGCTGTCCCGTGGACTGGAACCCGGCCGAAAACCGCTACAACTGGGAGCTGGTCTTCTGCGAACTCTACGCAGGCGGCAAATATGACAACAACAAGGGCGGCGACTACGAATATTCTCTGGGTCTCAACGGCCTTGGTGCCTGCGCCACCCAGTATTCTTCCGCATGGTTTGATGCAGTCATCCGCCGGGACGGCAGCAAGTACTCCCTCCATTTTGAAAAGGGCGAGATCGTGGGCGACATGGTCAAAGAGCCTGCCGACCGGAAAAAGACCGGCTCCAGCTTCCGCTGGCTGCCGGATCTGGAAGTCTTTACGGACATCAACATCCCTGCCGACTTCTTTCGGGATGTGCTGAAGCGGCAGTCGGTGGTCAATGCCGGCATCACCTTCCGTTTCCGCAGAGAAACCACCCCCGGCCGGTTTGAAACAGAAGATTACCTCTATGCCAACGGCATTGTGGACTATGTCAACGAGATGACGGACGGTCAAGCCATGACCATGACCCAGTTCTGGGAAACGGAACGCAAGGGCCGTGACCGTGCCGACATGGACGACTACAAGGTAAAGATCACCGCCGCCTTCTGTTTCTCCAATCAGGTGAACCGACTGGAGTACTACCACAACTCCTCCTGGCTGGAGCATGGCGGTGCACCGGAAAAGGCCGCCAGAAACGCCTTTGTCTACGCCATCGACGCCTACATCAAGCAGATCGGCAAATATACCAAGACGGAAAGCAAAATCACCTTCCAGGATGTGCAGGACTGTCTGGTGCTGGTGACCAACTGCTTCTCCACCCAGACCTCCTACGAAAACCAGACCAAAAAGGCCATCACCAACAAGTTTGTCCAGGATGCCATGACGGAATTCTTCAAGGAACGGCTGCAGGTCTATTTCATTGAAAATAAGGCCGAAGCCGATCGGATCGCCGAGCAGGTGCTGATCAACAAGCGCAGCCGCGAAACGGCAGAAAAGACCCGTCTGAACCTGAAAAAGAAAGTCTCCGCCCCGGTGGATCTGGCAAACCGGGTGCAGAAATTTGTAGACTGCCGCAGCAAGGATGTTTCCATGCGGGAGCTCTACATCGTCGAGGGCGACTCTGCCATGGGCTCTGTCAAGCAGAGCCGCGATTCCGAATTCCAGGGCATCATGCCCATCCGCGGCAAGATCCTCAACTGCCTGAAAGCCGACTACGACCGCATTTTCAAATCCGACATCATCACCGATCTCATCCGGGTACTGGGCTGCGGTGTGGAAGTGCAGACCAAAAAATCCAAGGACCTCAGTGCCTTCAACATGGAGAATTTCCGCTGGAATAAGGTCATCATCTGTACCGATGCCGACGTAGACGGCTTCCAGATCCGCACCCTGGTTCTGACCATGCTCTACCGTCTGACCCCCACACTCATTGAACAGGGTCATGTGTATATCGCGGAATCCCCCCTCTATGAGATCATCACCAAGGACCACACCCACTTTGCCTACTCCGACGCAGAGAAGAACGAATATGTGAAATCTCTGGAGGGCAAAAAGTGTACCATCAACCGGTCCAAGGGTCTGGGTGAAAACGATGCGGACATGATGGCGCTGACCACCATGAACCCCGCCACCCGCCGGCTCATCAAGGTCATGCCGGAAGATGCCAGACGCACCAGCGAGGTCTTTGACCTGCTGCTGGGCGACAATCTGGCAGGCAGAAAAGATCACATTGCCGAAAACGGATACAAGTATCTGGATCTGGCTGATATTTCTTAAAAAGGCAGTGCATTATGGCTAAGAAGAAAAAGACAGAAACCAAACAGGAGCTGAACCTGAGCAATGTCAGCGGTCTCAGCGCCTCCGTCATGGAGCAGAACATCACCGACACTCTGGAGCTGAACTACATGCCCTATGCCATGTCGGTCATCGTGTCCCGCGCCATTCCGGAGATCGACGGCTTCAAGCCCTCTCACCGCAAGCTCCTTTATACCATGTATGAAATGGGACTTCTGAACAAGCCCCGTACCAAGTCTGCCAACATTGTCGGTCAGACCATGCGGCTGAACCCCCACGGCGATGCCGCCATCTATGAAACCATGGTGCGCCTTGCCAAGGGCAACGAAACCCTGCTGCACCCCTTTGTGGACAGCAAGGGCAACTTCGGCAAGGTCTATTCCCGTGACATGGCCTACGCCGCCTCCCGTTATACCGAGGCCAAGCTGGAGCCCATCTGCCAGGAGCTGTTCCGGGATATTGACTGCGACACGGTGGATTTTGTGGACAACTACGATGCCTCCACCCAGGAGCCGACCCTGCTGCCCACCACTTACCCCAACATTCTGGTTTCCAGCAACACCGGCATTGCCGTCGGCATGGCCAGCAACATCTGCGGCTTCAACCTCCGGGAGGTCTGCCAGACTGCCATTGCCCGGATCAAGGACCCCACCTGCAGCCTGCTGGATACCCTCCCCGCCCCCGACTTCACCACCGGCGGTGAGATTCTCTATGATCCGCTGCAGATGGAGGAGATCTACCGCACCGGCCGCGGTTCTTTCCAGATCCGCTGCAAATGGCGGTATGTGAAAGAGGGCAACCTCATCGAGATCTACGAGATCCCCTACACCACCACCACGGAAGCCATCATCGACAAGGTGGCCGATCTGATGAAGGCCGGCAAGATCCGCGAAATTAACGACATGCGCGACGAAACCGATCTGAAGGGCATGAAGCTGACCATCGACCTCAAGCGGGGCGTGGACCCGGACAAGCTGATGGCAAAGCTGATGAAGTCCACCTCTCTGATGGACTCCTTCCCCTGCAACTTCAATGTCCTTATTGCCGGTATGCCCAGAGTGCTGGGTGTGGGCGAACTGCTGGAGGAATGGACCGCATGGCGCAGTGAGTGCGTGAAACGGAGAGTCTATTTCCAGCTGAACAAGAAAAAGGACCGTCTGCATCTGCTGAAAGGTCTGAAAAAAATTCTGCTGGACATTGATCTTGCCATCAAGATCATCCGGGAGACGGAATCCGATGCAGAAGTCATCCCCAACCTGATGATCGGCTTTGGCATCGACCAGATTCAGGCAGAATTTGTGGCGGAAATCAAGCTGCGGAACATCAATAAGGAATACATCCTCAAGCGACTGCAGGATGTGGATACTCTGAAGCAGGAAATCGAGGAATTGGAGGACATTCTCAAGTCCGACCGGAAGATCCTCAATATCATTGTCAAGGAACTGAAGGAAGTTTCCGACAAGTACGGCACTGACCGCCGCACCACTCTGGTCTATGAGAACCAGCTGGCTGTGGAAGAAGTGGAAGAAGAAATTCCCGACTATCCCGTGACGGTCTTTGTGTCCAAAGAGGGCTATTTCAAGAAGATCACCCCCCAGTCCCTGCGGATGTTCAGCGAGCAGAAGTTCAAGGAAGGCGACAGCCTTGCCTTCAGCCGCGAAGTCACCAACAAGGCAGAGCTGCTGGTCTTCACCAACCAGTGCCAGGTCTACAAGACCCGCTGCGCCGACTTTGAAGACTCCAAGGCTTCCGTACTGGGCGACTATCTGCCCACCAAACTGGGCATGGACGAAGGCGAAACCGTTCTGGCGGTCTGCCTGCCGGAGGACTACAAGGGCAATCTGTTCTTCGTCTTTGAAAACGGCAAGGTGGCAAAGGTGGAACTTTCCGCCTATGAAACCAAATCCAACCGCCGGAAACTCACCGGTGCATATTCCGATAAATCTCCCGTCAAGGCGGTGTTCTGCCTGACCGACGAGGATACCCAGATGGCACTCTTTGCCACCGATGGCAGATGCCTCATCTTCTCCGCCGCCCAGCTGACCGCCAAGACCACCCGCAATACACAGGGTGTGGCTGTTATGGCATTGAAGAAGAACAAGGTCGTGGACAGAGCCATGCTTTTGTCCGAAACCGCCATCCAGAACCCCACCCGCTACCGCACCAAGACCCTGCCGGCAGCCGGTGCCCTGCTGAAGGAAGAAGACAGCGAAGAAAAACAGCTGGAACTGTTTTAAGAACCGGAAACGAGGCAGAATATAGGTATCCGTCCTTTTGGAGGTTCCTATGAAACGACCTGCTTTTCGCCAGTTCAAGCAAATTCTGTCCGTTCTTCTGGGCTGTGCCGCCTTTGGACTGGGCTTCTCCTGGTTTCTCCAGCCCAATCATATCAATGCCGGCGGCATCTCCGGTCTGGGTCAGCTGATGACCCATCTGACCGGTTTCGGCGCCGTGCCCCTTTGGTCCGTGCTGTTCAACATCCCCCTCTTTGCCGTCAGCATCCGGGGTGTGGGCAAACAATTCTTCTGGGGCAGTCTGGCAGGTATGCTCCTGACCAACCTGTTCATCACCGTCTTTGCCACGGGAGAAAGTCCCGTGGATGACCCCCTGCTGGCCTGCCTTTACGGCGGTGTGCTGGCAGGCTTCGGCATCGGACTGGTGCTGGCGGCAGGCTGCTCCACCGGCGGTGTGGACATTCTGGCGCGGCTGCTCCGACCGTGGCTTCCCCATCTGCCCATTGGGCGGATCATGCTCTTTGTGGATCTGGGCATTGTCGCCTTGACCGGTCTGGTCTTTGGTGATATCAACAAAGCCCTCTATTCGGCTCTGACCCTGTATATCTGCGGCAAAATGCTGGACAGTGTGGTCTACGGGCTGGACTATTCCACCGTGGCGCTGATCATATCGGAGCAGCACGAATGCATCGCCAAAGCCATTCATGAAAAACTCCACCGGGGTGTCACCGTTCTCCACGGTCACGGCGCTTACTCCGGCAAGGACAAACAGGTTTTGCTGACCGCCGTGCGAAAGCGGCAGGCTGCAGAACTGAAAACCCTTATTGCCGATACGGACCCCGGCGCCTTTATCATTTTGCAGGCGTCCCATCAGGTCCTCGGAGAGGGTTTCAAGCGATACAATAAAAATGACCTGTGAAAGAGGTGTGGACATGAAGCGAATCATCTTAATATTGCTCTGCGTGCTGGTGCTTTCCGGCTGTTCGGCTCTGGCACCAAGCTCCTATCTGTCCATCACCCCCCATCAGAGCAGCGAACTTCATGCCGCCAGCACCGATGCGGTAACAGCCACAGATTTCAAAAGCCTGAAAAACGCCATTCTGACCTTTGTCCGGGCAGGACAGCCGGAGGGCATCATTCATGTGACTGATTACGACGGTTCTGTGGAAAAAGATCTGCAGAAGGCAGCCTATGAAGTCAGCACGCTGGACCCTTTGGGTGCCTATGCCGTCGAGTATATGACCCACAGCTGCAACCTGCTGGTTTCCTATTATGAGATTCGCATTTCCACCACCTTCCGGCGGACTGCCCGGGAAATTGCCGAGGTTCGCTCCGTATCCACGGAAGCGCAACTGGAGGACATGCTCTCCACCGCCATTGACACCTACTCCCACCGTCTTGCCATCCGCCTGCACAACTTCCGCAGACAGGATGAAGAGATCCCCGCTTACATCACCGACTATTGCGCCGAACACTACAATTCGGTCATGGAAGTTCCGGAGTTTTCCCTTTCCGTCTATCCGGAAACCGGAAATACCCGGATCGTGGAGATCAATTTCCTTTACCGGAATGACCCCCAGAGTCTGCTGGCAAAGCAGCGGGCGGTGGCAAAAAATGTGGATGCCGCCGTGGAATACATCCGCTACCGCCAGCAGGACTACGAAAAAGTGCAGCTGCTGTACGCCTATCTGACCCAGCGGTTCCAGTACCGCAGTTCCCCCACGGTTACACCTTTGTATGATGCTTTGTGCAGCGGCATTGCCGATCCCGCCGGTCTGGCACAGGCCTGGCAGATGATCTGCGACAAAGCCGGTGTGGAATGTCTGATCGTCACAGGCATGAAGCATGACGAGCCCTATACATGGAACATCATCCGTACCGGTTCTTATTACCGCCATCTGGATCTGGCACAGTGTGTGCTGGACCGCACCGGTCTGGTTACATCCAGCGACGGTCAGATGTCCGACTATTACTGGAACACCAAGCTATTCCCCGCCTGCGAGCCTCTGCCGGCAGCACCGCCGCCCACAGAGGAACAGGCAGATATACTTGCAGAGGAAGTTCCCGAAGCACCCTCTGACGAAACCGAAGAACCCACCCCGGAAGAAATCGAGCAGCAGTCCTAAGGAGGCCGACCATGCGTATTTTTAAGACTGTTTTATGTGTCATTCTGGCGCTGATTTCCATTGGCATTTTGTCCTTTGCGGGATTTTTCCTCTTCCGCTCCGTCTGGAGCCCCGAACCGCAGCTTCCCACGATCCTGCATACAGAGGATATTTTCATGGAAGAGGAGATTCTGGTGATTCCGGAGGAAAACCAAGAGGAGATCCCGGAGGAACTGCCGGAAGAAGTTCCGGAAGAAATTCCGGAAGAGATTCCTGCGGAAATTCCCGAAGAGACTCCCGAACAGATTTCCGCCAAAATTTATCTGCAAACCATGACCGCGGAAGAAAAGATCTGGCAGCTTCTGATGGTGCGTCCGGAAGATATTACCAATGTGGAAACTGCCACCAGAGCCGGGGAAACCACCCAGAAAGCCCTGGAGCAGTACCCTGTGGGCGGTCTTTGCTACTTTGCCGAAAATCTGGAGGATCAGGAGCAGGTGGTGGAGATGCTCTCCAAGACCCAAAGCTATTCCAAAACGCCCCTGTTCTTTGCCGTGGATGAAGAAGGCGGCAGAGTTTCCCGGGCCGGCAGCAATGAGGAACTGGAAGTGACCCACATTCCCGCCGCCGCAGAGTTCGGCAAAGCCGGGGACAATGTGGCTGTTCTGAAAGCAGGAAAACAGCTTGCCAAAGAACTGAAAGCCCTTGGCTTCAATGTGGATTTTGCCCCGGTGGCAGACATCGTCACCAATTCCAACAACACGGAGATCGGTGACCGGGCATACAGCGACGATCCCGAAACCGCCGCCGTGATGGTTGCCGCCATGACCGAAGGTCTGCAGGAAGGCGGCATGGCTGCCTGTCTGAAGCACTTCCCCGGCCACGGCAGCACCGAAGCCGACTCCCACGAGGGCAAGTCCGTTTCCACCCGCACATTGGAAGAACTGATGGAAAATGAATGGCAGCCCTTCCGAGCCGGTATCGGTCAGGGTGTGAAGTTCATCATGGTATCCCATCTGACCAACGAGAACCTCTCCCCTCTGCCTGCCAGCCTTTCTCCGGAGGTCGTGAATTTCCTGCGGCAGGATCTTGGTTTTGGGGGTATTATCATCACAGATTCTCTGCAGATGAAGGCCATCACCGGTTACTACGGTGCTGACAGAGCCGCCGTCATGGCCCTGCAGGCAGGCGCGGATATGCTGCTGATGCCCAATTCTGTGGAAAAGGCCTATAACGGCATCACCGCCGCACTGGAAGACGGCACACTGACCCAGGAACGAATCGATGAAAGTGTCCTGCGGATCCTGACTGCCAAATACGAACTGGGAATACTGAAATAAAAGGGCAAACTCGCCGCATTTCTGCGGCGAGTTTTTTCCATTGATAGACATTTTTCTTTTTTTATGCTATGCTGAGAAAAATGTCGAAAGGAGGCGGCTTATGAAGAAATTTCTTGTATTTCTGCTGATTTTGTGCCTGTGCGGCTGCGCAATGCAGGAAGAAGTCCCCGCACCTGCGCCGGAACCGGAGAGCATCGCGCCTGCCCCCGCACCTGTGCCGCCTCCCGAACCCCAACCCATTATCACCCCCGGCAGGGCTCTGACCGTGGACGGCACAGACCTGTCCCACTGCAGTGTTCTTCTGGATGAAGTGCCTTATGTGGAACTGAACGCCTTGCTGGATGCCTTGGATGCAGAGTACCAAGACCCCTGCAGCTTCCGCTGGGACTATACTTCTGTCCTGCTGGCAGAAGACAGTGCCATGGTGATCTTCCCCGAAGAAAACCGCGCCACATTCCTGGATGCTCCCGTTCTGAAAGCAGAAGACTCTCTGTATGTTTCCCCGGAACTGTGCCAAATTCTTGGCATGAGTTTCTACGAAGAGGGCGAACATCTCTATATCACCTCAGAAAACGGCGATTTCTCCGTTCCCGAAGGTTATCATGTCCCCACCCTCATGTACCATGCCGTCGGCGATGACCTGTGGGGTTACTGGGATCTGTTCGTCAGTCCTGCGGAAATGGAAGCCCAACTGCAGTATCTGGTGGAAAACGGCTTCACCACCATCCATTTCTCCGATCTGGCGCATCTGGACCAAATCGAAAAACCGGTGCTGCTGACCTTTGACGACGGATACATCGACAACTACACCAACCTGTTCCCCCTGCTGCAGAAATACAACTGCAAGGCCACGATTTTTGTCATCACCGGCTCTCTGGGCAATAACCCACACTATATGACCTGGGAGCAGGCCAAGGAAATGGCCGACAGCGGATTGGTATCCATCCAGAGCCACACGGTGACCCATCCCAATCTGGATCTTCTCAC
>JAZNFJ010000075.1:0-34415 GCA_045589035.1 Candidatus Avilachnospira sp.
GCACCCTGCATCTGACTGCAAGTAAAAGCCCGCAGGACACCCCCACCGCACCGTAAGTCACCAGTCGAAACCGGAGGTGCGGATACTTATGCTGCAGCCGCTGCAGCAAATCAGACGGATCTGTAAAATCTGCCTGCCGCAACACTTCATCCGGCAGAAGCCGGGATAAAACCTGCCAGGATGCAATGGGAATGTTCTGACCACTGACGGGATCGCGAAGAACATTGCCTGTATCACGCAGCGCCTTGCACGAGATGCTCATGCCATTCAATTCCATGTTCACAGGCACCAAATCACCGCCTGTGTGCATGCCATATCCGCGGAGTACCACCGCTGCCATTGCATAGGACAGACCCGCCAGAAGCAGCAATGCCGGAGTACTGACGGCATAGTAGGCTCGTCCGCCCAGAAACAGGCAATCCGGCTCCATAGCCTGTACAATCAGCAGAACAAAGCCACCAAAGGAGAAACTCAGGGCAAAGAAAAACAGCCCCTGTTTTACGGTGCTGCGTTTCCATCCAAAAGCAGCCACCAGCATCACAAAAGCGCTGAGAAATTGAAAAAACACACTTTGCAGCGGCTCCATACCCGGCAGTACAGCCGCAACGGCATACAAGCCGCCCATGGCTGCCGCACCAAGCAGCCGCCAGATTCTTGCACTGCAGCCGCCAATGGCAGCGCTGCCCCGCAAGAATAAATAGTTCAGCAGCGTATTGAGTCCAAAGAGCAGATCCACATAGACCGTCATCCCATCACCTCCCTGTGACAGCAGTATACGCCTGTGGAATGAAAAAAGCAGTCGGTTTGCACCGACTGCTTTTTCATTATTTTAACGGTACGGATATGCCATCCCGAAGGATCTGGCGGATGTTCTTTTCCGCCTTGCTTCGCGGCAGCATCACTTCATGCCCGCATCCGCTGCACCGCAGGCGGAAATCCATACCCGTCCGCAGCACAGACCATTCCCTGCTTCCGCAGGGGTGGGCTTTCTTCATCACCAAAATATCCTGAAGCCGAACATCCATGTGTTATGGCCGCCTTTCTTTTCATATAGTTTAGAGATACTGACAAGGAGGAATCGCCATGAATTACTATCTTCCCGAGGGAATGGGGCTCCGACGGGGCGGCTACACTCCCGAACTTCTGCGCCGTGCCAAAGCAGATAATACCATCCTACAGGCACCGGTTCTGCTCTGCACACAGGAACGGGATCTGGTGGTAGATCTGGGCTGCTGCACCGGTCAGATCAGCCGAAATGAGGCAGCACTTGGTGTCAGTGATGGTACGGTGCGGGACATTGCCATCTTATCCAGAGTGGGAAAAGCCGTCAGTTTCCGGGTGTTGGACATCTCTCCCAGCGGAGTACCGCTGCTCTCCAGACGGTTGGCACAAGAAGAAGCCCGCACACACCTCTTTGCAACCAAACGACCCGGTGATATTCTGCCCGCTGTGGTCACAAGTCTGGCTCCCTTCGGTGCTTTTTGTGACATTGGCTGCGGCGTTACCGCATTACTCGGTATCGAAAATATTTCCGTTTCCCGTATTCAGCACAGCAGCGACCGTTTTCTGGAGGATCAGCAGATTTATGCCGTGATCCGTTCCATGGAGCAGGATACCCTCCGCATCCATCTGAGCCACAGAGAACTATTAGGTACATGGGAGGAAAATGCCTCACAGTTCCAGGCCGGTCAGACCGTCACAGGAATTGTCCGCAGTGTCAAAGACTATGGGGCATTCATTGAGTTGACACCAAACCTTTCCGGGCTGGCAGAGCCCAACTTTGACCTGCGGCCTTCCGATGCCGTTTCAGTTTACATAAAATCCATTCTGCCGGAGCGGCTGAAGATCAAGCTGGTGGCATTGCGGAAACTGGATCCCAATTCCCTGCCCGCAAAACCGCTGCGTTATTTCCGCACAGATGGACATATGGATCTTTGGCGATACGGTTCAGAGCATTTTTCAAAGACTGTTACGGTTTTTTGATCTCATCCCAGTAGCGTTTTGCCGTCTGTTCCGCCTTATTATCGCCATAAGTATAGTACTGCCTGCCCACCAACTCATCGGGCAGGTATTGCTGTTTCACCCAATGACCGGGGAAGTTGTGGGGATACAGATACCCCTGCTCCCGCTCAAAGCCTGCTCCGTCGGCATGGACATTCTGCAGTTCCCGGGGAAGATTTCCCGTAATACCGGCTCTGACATCTGCCATAGCTGCGTCAATGGCAGCTTCCACAGAATTGGACTTGGGGGCTGTTGCCAGCAGCAGGCAGGCCTGAGCCAAAGGCAATCTGCCCTCCGGCAGACCCAGCTGCAAAGCACTGTCCACACAGGATTTCACGATGGTCACTGCCTGGGGATAGGCCAGACCGATATCCTCACTGGCAGAGCAGAGGATTCGCCTGCAGGCACCCTGCAGATCACCAGCCTCCAGTAATCTTGCCAGATAATGCATGGCGGCATCCGGGTCAGAGCCGCGCAGGGATTTCATCAGTGCCGACAGCACATCAAAATGCTGATCCCCTTCCCGGTCATACCGCATACCGGACCGTTGAGAAGCAGCCTTGGCATCTTCCAATGTCAGATGGATGGTAGTTCCCTCCACCACACCGGCAGAAAACAGCAATTCCACCGCATTGATGGCCTTGCGGATATCACCACCGCAGGCAGACGCAATGTGCTTCAAAGCCGCTTCCTGCGCATCAGCCGTCAATCCGGTCTTTTGCTCCATATGGGCAACTGCCCGGTTCACAGCCTTTCTTGCCGCATCGGGTTCCAGGGACTTAAATTCAAACACAGTGGAGCGGGACAGAATGGCGGAATACACATAGAAATAGGGATTTTCCGTTGTAGATGCAATCAGGGTGATCCGACCGTTTTCAATATGCTCCAACAGGGTCTGCTGCTGTTTCTTTGTAAAGTACTGGATCTCATCGAGATACAGGAGAATGCCATTGGGGGCAAGGAAGGTATCCAGCTGTGCCACGATTTCCTTAATATCGGAGGAAGATGCCGTGGTAGCATTTAGTTTACATAATTTTCTATTGGTGCGAGCAGCAATGATATTTGCCACGGTGGTCTTACCCACACCGGAAGGGCCGTAAAAGATCATATTTGGGATCTTACCGCTTTCGATGATCCGCCGAAGCAGCGCACCGGGCGCCAGAATATGCTCCTGACCGCAGACATCATCCAATTCCATGGGGCGCAGTTCATCTGCCAAAGGCTGATACATGGACAGGCCCTCCTTTCTGTTCTATGGGGCTATTATACCGAATACAGGATAAAAAAACAAGGTCGCAGGCAAAATGCCTGCGGCCTTGAAAATGAAAATCAGTTGTCGGTTTCTCCCTTTGCTTTCTTTGCATCACGGCGCTTGCGGTCAGCCTTGCGGGCACCGACGACAATGCCGATGATAGCGGCTGCAATCACAGCCAGCACCAGAATGGTGGGGATGGCATAGACCAGCCAGACCGTAAAGTTCTGCCAGCCGCGGCCAAAGTTCTTCCAACTGTCGCGGAAGGCATCGCCGATTTTTTCTCCGAAGGTGCGCTGAGTGGTTGTGGTGGGAGTATAGATCTCCACTTCCTGAATTTCCAGGGTCACAGTGGAAAATGCCAGCCGCTGATCCAGATTGCGAAGATTCCGCTCAATGCTCTCGATCTCATAGCGCACTTCGCTGAGCCGTGCTTCCAGAGCGATCAGACTCTCCAGATCGCCGCTTTCCTTCAGCATGGAAAGCAGCCGCTCTTCCTGGGTGTTCAGGCTGGAAAGCCGTGCCTCGTAATCGGTGTACTGAGAGGTGACATTTTCGGCATTGCGGCCGGAACTGGTCACATTGCCGATGCCCTCGGTGAGCATCATAAATTCGTCAAAACGGGCAGTAGGAATGCGCACCACATAATAGCCCCAGCGGTTGACCACAACGGTGGTACCATCGCTGTTGCGTTTGGTGTTACCGTTGACATTGCTCTCCTGCACGAAGCCGCCAAACTGATTGACAGCCTTCTCCAGTTCCTGCAGAGCCTTGTCAAACTCCGTGGTTTCCATATAGCTGTGGCCGGAGTAGATGATCTTCTCAGCATAGGTCTCCACTTCCTGGGCTTCCATCTTGCCATCGCTGGCAGAGCCGCCGGCAGTAGAATACTCCACAACCGTATCCATCAAAGCCATTTCTTCTTCTACAGCTTCCTCTTTGAACATGGGCGCTTCCATGGGAGCAGCAGCCGTATCTTCGGTGGCATACTTGGAGGATGCACCGCATCCGGTGAAGATCGCTGCCAGCATGGTCAGTGCCAGCAGCAACGCAAGCAGATTTCTCTTTTTCATTGGTCATTCTCCTTTCGCATTGCAGATGGAGTTTACAATTCCATTCTACCAGTTATGACGAAAAAAACAATGACCGGTTCTCAGAATTTTTAATTATTTCAAAAAATTTCCACGGTCATACCGGAAACTTCATAGGCGGTGCGGGTTTCGCTGCCGTTTTCCAGCAGTTTTACATAGGTTCGGCTCTGCAGCCTGCCGGTCAGACTGAGAGTGTCCCCCACGGTGCAGGCAGACACCTCCCCTGCGGTCCTGCCCCAGAAAATACAGGGAATGTAGTCCGCCCGATGGTAAGGACGGTTGACCGCCAGCATCACATCACAGATTTCTCTGCCAAGGGGTGTCCTGCGATAGATCGGTTCTTTGCAGACTGTTCCGGAAAGCTGAACCTGATTGGCGGGTTCTTCATCACAGGTTTCCAGATTTTCCGCATAGACAGAAATCACTAGCTTTCTGCCCGTTTCTGCCCGGCTGTTGAAAGACCGAATTTGCCCCTGCACAGACAACATGGTTCCACCGGACACATCCATGGCACTCAGCACATGCTCCGGGACCAGCACCGGCAGCAGATCCACTGCACCGGACAGCCGCTCTACTTCCAGCATAAAGCGATAAAACCGCTTATCGTGATTTTCATGAGAAAACTGCGGCAGTTCCACCAAAGTACCCCGCAGTAAAATCTGATTGGCAATATGCTCCATGACTCCACCCCATTTTCTTCGTATGAAACATGATATGAAGCGGAAAAGACAAAAATACCCGCAGCCAAGCTGCGGGTATTTGCAATCACGGGCTTATGCGTCCTCGGAACTGAGAACCAGATTATCTGTGCCGTTGGCTTCAAATTCGGCTATGTAATGATCCATACGAGATACCAGTTCGTCATAGTTTTCTCTGGATACGGGCTGGTAGTCCATATCCCTGCGGGCCAGTTCCTCTGCCAGAATTTCAAAGAATACCGTATCCTCATAGTCCATAATGGCTTCGTGGATACCGCCATCGGCAAAAGCGCGGGAAGGCACATCTTCCTCCCGCCATTTTTCCACCAGGGTATCCATACCATGCTCACGGCACAGGGCAAAGAGCTTGCTCTCTACCTGATCGTAATCCGTAAAACGGTCTTCTCCGCGGGTGGAATTCAGCACCCAGTTTCCGATATACACCATGTCCAGCAAACGGCGGAACTCTTTTTTGCTCAATTCGATCTGCATGATCGCAAGCCTCCTTTCCTCCCTGTTGGGGCTATTTCTTCTGTTTCTCCATTATATACTGTTTGAAAAGGTTTTTCTACTGCTAAAATCTCAATTTTTTGTTAAAATATACTTGTGTTCCAAGGGGTTTTGGCATATCATATAAAGAGTATGTCTTGGAAAAGAGGTATTTCATCTTGAAAAAACTCAGTGTATGCATTCTGTTTGGCGGCATTTCCCCGGAGCATGAAGTTTCTCTGCGCTCCGCCGAATCCATTCTCAATAACATCGATCACGATAAATATAATGTTTTCCCCGTAGGCATTACCAAGGACGGTGACTGGATTCTCTTTGGCGGCACCGACTACAGCATGCTGCCTGCCGGCACCTGGCAGGACTACGACGGCAACCGCCGTGCGACCATCTCCCCCGTCCATGGTCAGGGACTGCTTAGCTTTGAAAACGACTGCGTGGTGCGCGAACGTATCGATGTGGTCTTCCCCATTATCCATGGTGCCACCGGCGAAGACGGTGCCATTCAGGGGCTGCTGGAGATCGCCGGCATTCCCTATGTGGGACCCCACATTACTGCCAGCGCCGCCTGCATGGATAAGTGCATGACCAAGCTGGTTGCCGATCATGCGCAGGTAACCCAAGCCGATTGGATTCTGGTCACCCGTACTGCCTATGAGCATGACAATGAAGCCATCCGCAATGCAGTAGAAAGTAAGTTCTCCTACCCCGTGTTTGTCAAGCCTGCCGGTACCGGCTCTTCCGTGGGCGTTTCCAAGGTCAAGCATCGGGATGATCTGTTCGCTGCTCTGGAGAGCGCTCTGGCCTTCGACACCAAAGTGCTGGTTGAAGAGTTTATTGACGGTCAGGAAGTGGAATGTGCTGTCATTGGCAACAAGACTCCCATGGCATCCGTCTGCGGCGAAGTGGACTCCGGCGCAGACTTCTATGACTACGAAGCCAAGTATATCACCGATTCCTCCAACCTCTACATTCCTGCCCGCATTTCCGACGAGGCACAGGAAACCGTCCGCAACACCGCTGTCCGCATTTACGAAGCCCTCGGCTGCTGCGGTCTGAGCCGTGTGGACTTCTTTGTGAAGAAGGACGGCAGTGTTATTTTCAACGAGATCAACACGCTCCCCGGCTTCACCTCCATTTCCATGTATCCCAAGCTGTTTGCTGCCAGCGGCATTCCCTATCCGCAGCTGATTGATCAGCTGCTGGAACTGGCTCTGGAGTTTCGCTGATGAAGCAGAATGTTCTCATTACCCTGAAGGGCACCCAGTCCTACGGGGCAGACAAACCGGAAACCATTGAACTGATCACCCGCGGCACTATGACCGGCCGGAACGGAAAATTTGCCATTTCCTATGAAGAAACGGAAATGACCGGCATTCCCGGAGTGACCACAACCTTTCTGATTTTCAATCCCAGACGGGTCGTTCTCACCAGAGAAGGTGCACTCCACTCCCGCATGGTCTTTGAACAGGATGTCAGAAACGAATCCTTGTATGATCTGGGATTTGGCAGTCTGATGGTTGGTGTCTGTGCCAAGGAAATCCGCGTAGACCTCTCCGAAACCGGCGGCAGTCTGTATATTGATTATACGGTGGAAGTGGAGCAGTCTATGGCAGGCCGGAATACTTATGAAATCTCCATAGAATCCATAAAAGACGATGTCTGATGACATCGTCTTTTATGTTTCTTCATTGCCAAAAGGCAGCCCTTTCAAAACAAACCGCCGGATAAAATCAAAGGTTTCTTTTTCACCCTTTTCTTTCAGCATGGTCAGCAGATACAGCAGCTTTTTCAGCGTATCCGGGTGGATGGAACTGCTCTCTCTGGCACGGATCAGGTATTCCAGTGCGGAAGCATCCGTATACTCCCTGCCCTTATAGATTTTACAGGCAGAGATGCGATCCATGACCATCTCCACCACATACTTTGTCGGCATAGGCATGGGTACATAGGTGTTTGTCTGCAGGTCCAGATCCGTCCAGTATTCAAAATGATGCTTGTTGCGGCCTTTATGGTGCATCCAAGCCTCGGAATAACCTTTGGCTTCCCGTTCCGCTGCATTGGGACTGCGCTTACCGTTTTGATAGTAGCGTATTCCCGCTCGGAATTCTGTCCAGCTGTATTTGGACAGATCGTGCGTCAAGCCCTGCCAGATCAGCCCCACCCGAAAGCAATGAATCATCACAAGAAAGCGGTGGCTGGTAATCGTCTTAAAATGTCCCCATGCTTTTTTCACAGTTTCCTGCTCCTTTGTATGTTCTATAAAAAAGTATAGCTAACTTCTTCACAGCCGTCAAGGGCGGTATTCCTGCAGAGCTTCTTCCAGTTTCTGCAGTGCCTTTTTCTCAATTCTGGAAATGTAGGACCGGCTGATACCGTATTGGGATGCAATCTCCCGCTGAGTCAGAGGGGTGACACCACCCAATCCATAGCGAAGCTTTACAATCTCCCGCTCCCGTTCTGTCAGGGTTTCTTCCATGGCACGATGTAATTTATCCCGCATTTCCTTGCCGCTGAGGTCCTCAAACAGATCTTCATCCGAACTGACCACTTCCATCAGAGAAAGGGCATTTCCGTCCTTCCCTGTTTCTATATACTCGGACAGAGATACATCCTGCGCCGTCTTTTTCTGGCTTCGGAAGTACATTAGGATCTCATTTGCTATCCTCACCCAACGGCTTCTCATAAGCGTAATCCGATCCAAACAGCACTACATGGATCTCCTCACCATCCCACACCACTTCCTTAACAAAGGTACGGATGGCCGCCCGCTTCTGCTCCACGGTCATGGTGTCCACGGTCGTCTTGAAGGAACTGAGCATCTGCGCAAGCAGATCAAACTCCACATCGGACAAAGCATGACTGGCCGTCAATTCTTTCAGCTCTGACAGTCGGCGTTTGAACCCCTCGCCCTTTTCGTGCTGTTCTTCGATCTGCTCCATGATGTAGTGTTCGGCAGTGGTGCCGGAGGATTTACCCAAAGCAGATACCAGACCCTTGATCTCTTCCTCATTCTCTCGGAGTTGGGTTTCCAGTTTGGCAACCTCCTCTTCATAGTTCTCCCGATTACCCAAAAGCACCTTCCTGCTTTGTTCCAGCTGACGGATAAACTCTGAACCGTCTTCGCTGAGGGTCTTGATCTGCTCCACAATAACTGCATCCAACAGATTGCCATTGCAGTTTTTCATAGAACAGTTGTGACCGCGGCTGCGTTCCTTCATAGAACACAGATAGGTATAGATGGGTTCTCCCTTAGTGTTCAGCCGTTTGGACAGCTTGGGACGCATATACTCGCCACAGTTTCCGCAGATCAGCAGACCGGAAAGCAATGCCACATTGCTCCGGGGCTTACGGTAACTCTTGGAGCGATTCTGCTCCAGCATGGTCTGTACTTTGACCCAGGATTTTCCGTCGATGATGCCCGGGTGTTTACCTACAGACACGATCCATTCGTCCATGGGACGGATCTGATGGGCTCGTCCCGGTTGTTGGAGAGTACGGTTGTAGGCCATGATACCGTGTTCACCGTCAAATTCACTTTGCTCAGAAAACAGATCCACCCGTTTTTTCACCATATAGTCATAGGCCGTATCGTCTGCGATCAAATAGACCGGATTGGAGAGAATAGCCTTGACAGCAAAACGGGTAAACTGTTTGCCGGTCTTGGTGGCAATTTGATTTTGCAGCAGGTAGGTTTCCGTCTTGGTTAGAGAGCCGGTTTCCAGAAACTTGTCAAAAATCAGTTTCACAATGCTGATCTCTTCGGGAATGATTTTCAGGTGACAAGCTTTCTTGGTCTTACCGTCAATGGTCACTTGGGCACTGCTCTCTGATGCGTAGCCCGTAGGTGTTGTGCCGCCCAGCCAACGACCAGTTTTGGACAGTTCGTGCATATTATCCCGGATACGTTCCGCAATGGTCTCCCGTTCCAACTGAGAAAAAACTGAGGAAATATACATCATGGCACGCCCCATAGGAGAAGATGTATCAAATTGCTCCTTGATGGAGATGAAGTCGATTTTCATATCGTTGAGTTGTTCTATGAGTTTGGCAAAATCACCGATATTACGGCTGATACGATCCAGACGGTAGACTACAATCGCACGAAACCGTTTTTCCTTGGCATCTGCCATCATTTTCTTGAACTGGGGGCGTTCCAAGGTACCACCGGAAAAGCCCTCGTCTTCATAAACCAATGCCCGATCGGCCGCCATATCCCCAAATTGCAGACGAATGTACTGCCGGCACATCTCGATCTGATTTTCAATACTTTCTCCTTTACCTGTAAACTTGGACTTTCTGGAATAGATCACAATCGGTCTCGTGTCATTCATGTCTTCATCCCCCGTAGTTTCGGTATCATTGTATTGTTATCATATCATAATGTCATATAATTGTAAATGTCTCTCAAAAGAATACCCTCGCAATGGAATAATGCAGATACATTATGGCTCTATGGGCAATTACCTCAACATCGCCCCATCGGTTCATGTGAGTTTTTGACCAGCTTAACCGATGGGTCTTCAAAGCAAGTCAGCCGATGGGTTGATGCCACAAAATCCTTAGGAATTTCAATGGTTTCCGGGAACGCACTATGTTCCTGTAGAACAAAAGAGCCGACTGGGAAGCACCCATCGGCTGTCCTACAAAACTGCTGCACGGATCCGCAAATCTTAATCTATATTAAGACAACACCTACAATTGCCGCACCGGCAATTATAGGTGTTGTCTATCTTAGAGGAAGGACTTATTGCAATCAACTCAAAATTCTTGGGATAAATGACTACAAATCAGATATGTCCTCCTGAAATATAAGTTTGGATGTAAAGGATAGTAAGATATCTTCACTACGTTGTTATTTCAGTTTTAAGCGTCTTTCATTCTCTTGCATCGCTTGGATATCCTTATGAAGAATCCCTTCATGATATGCATTCCTAACCAAGTCTACAAAGCTTTGGCATGAGAGCGCATCTGGGAAGATGTCAGCGTTTTCAAGGTCTGAGATCGTTTTCTCGATGTCATATTTGACCTTTCGATGTATGAGGGCATTATTCTCATATACATAATAACTGGCACGAGTGTCTCTATCGCGATGATGCCCCACTGGCCTGAGGCAACGATAGGTTATCCCATTGATTTTACGAGTAATGCCATAATGATAATGTCCAAACCAAATCTCATCTATTCCGGGCGTGATATAGTCTCTAAAAGCGTGTTCTATATCTTTGTCCGATGAGTTGGGAAGAATATCATAATTTACAGAATATACTCCATGAAGAACAAAAATATGATCATCTAACACAATACTCGGTTGAAATTGTCCCAACCATTCAAGCTGCCCAGATGATAGCTGTTGACGCGCCCACTTATCCCAGAAATTCTTTGGTTCATTGGAAGCTATTTGAGCATCATGATTCCCCATTATACATTGTGCGTTAAGGCTTTTTAAGCAGTCTATACATTCCGAAGGATGTGGGCCAAAATTGGCTAAGTCTCCCAAAAACAGCAGATGATCGAACGCTCCTGCATCTCTTAAGACAGCACTAAGTGCCGGGAAATTTGCATGTATATCAGATAACACCAGCGTTCTCATCGACATTTTCCTCCCTGGAGCGGATCAAATCATTTGAAAAAATGACATATCGTTAGAGCACCAGATTGCTCAAGCTCTCCAGCCCCTGCTGCAAGCCATCAAAGATCACATCTGCCAGAGTGTCTCCGGATGCGACCTTCCATTCATCGCCGTCCTTTACCACCTTGATCGTTACCTCTGATGTAACCATTTTCAGTTCTGGATCAGCCATGATCTCTTTAAAAATACCGGCCATTGCTTCAGCAGTATCTTCATCTGTGTTGTCAAAAATATTTGCAAATGCAAACTTTGCAGCTTCCAGTGCAAACTCTCCCAAGATGGGAGCTAATGCCGCTGAGGTGATCTTCACAGTGACATTGACGGTCTCATCGTCAATCTGCTCGCTGGATAAAATTTCATAATCCAGCTTGCTGAACAGGCCCTTCATAACCATCTCAGATCCACCAGTAATCACCTCATCCAGGGCGGACAGATCAAAAACATTTAGTTCAACATGCTTTTCCGCTTTTTCGAAATCAAGTTTCTTGAATGAAGTAAACATTTTTTCGACTGCACGCTCAGCATTTGCCGTTGTACTGCAGCCTGTGAAGGACAAAACCATGGTCAACACCAGAATGATTGCAATTACTTTCTTTCCAAATCGTTTCATTTTCTAAATCCCCTATTGTTATTCGTTGTTTTTCTATCTTCTAACCCGCTGGTCTCTTTAGACACCATACAGCAACCAGACATAAATGTATGCAGGAATGATAGCCGCCAATGTAAAAGGAATGCCAATTTTGAAGAAATCCTTGTTCTTTACTTCATAGCCCTCCTTGCGCAAAATACCGATGCCGGTAATATTGGCAGAGGCACCGATGGGTGTGCAATTGCCGCCAAGGGTCGCTCCGGACAAAAGGCCAAAATAAAGAGGAATTCCCAGTGTTGTTGCATCGACACCCAACTGTGTCGCCAAGACGCTAGACAAACTGCCGATCACCGGTATCATTGTAGCCACATAAGGAATATTATCGATGAATGCAGAAATCAGCACAGAGGCCCACACGATAACCGTGTAAAGGATAAAGATACCGTTGCCTCCAGCCTTTGCCAGCAGATGTCCCAGTGCATCGATCACACCCATATGGGAAATGCCGCCGATCATCAGGAACAGACCGATCAATAAGCCCAGGGTTTCAAAATCAATCGCTTTGAGCGGTTCAATAACTGCAGCAAACTTTTTCTGACGGATCCAATTATAGATCAGCCCCACGACCAGCAGCACACAGCAGATCAAACCATTGGTCACGGAAGGTTTGTTGGGGATAAAGGATGCACAGATCAACAATACGATAGCTCCTACCAGCAAAAATGTCGGAACATAGTCATTGACCTGTGTTGTTTCCCCGGATTTGGGAATAGGTGCCCTTTCTTTACGGAAAATGAATGCTAAAATCATTGCAGAAATAATCGCACCAAGCTCTACTGCAAAGAAAATAGACAGCTTGCCCTGATACCAGAAGAAATCCATAAAGCTCATATCCAAAGCAGACCCGAGCATGATGGCCGTGGTATCACCGACTAAGGTGGCGGCACCCTGTAGATTGGAAGATACTGCAATACCGATAATAAAGGGAACAGGATTCGTCTTCAACTTTTTGCAAATTTCCATCGCAACAGGAGCGATCATCAATACCGTTGCAACATTATCCACGAAAGCAGAGATCACGCCGGAAAACAGCGACAGACTGACAGCCGCCCACATAACATTGGGAACTTTCTGCATGATGGCATCGGCCAGGCGCTCAGGCATTCTGCTGTCAATAAACAGTTGCACCAAACCCATTGTACCAGCAATCATCAACAGAACATTAAAATCAAGGGCCGCAATGATTCCTTCTTCGCCGCCCACCGGCAACATGCCAGTAATGATAAAGATCAAGCCTGAACAAAGTGCAATATACGGACGAATTTTGCTGAACATTAACATCAGAACATAAGTCAGCACAAACAACACGATTGCTGCAGGCATATGAAAACTTTCAGGAAACAGATGAATCATAAATGTTTTTATCCTTCTTAATATGCACACATCCGGGCACATGGCCCGAATGTGTGCTTTTTGATTAGATGGGATATCCGTCTTGTGTAAAAGGAGTATCCTCGCAGGTCATTGCTTCTCGGCTTAACGGGAACAACTCTTCGTACATACAGAAACCAACACCGTATTCATCTTGTCGATTTCTGGTGATACTCTCTTCCCGACGCGCGATATTGGTTTCTCCAACGAGATACAAATACTGGATCTCTGCCCATTTTGCCATTCCTTCGTATATGAGAAGGCGTTTTTTCTTTGGGCACTTCTTAAACTTTTTCTGGTTGTCCCAATGGGTGTATTGCCAAATATGCGTCAGTTCGTGCGCAAAAGTGGCAATCAGAGAAATGCGAGGTGCTCCGTTTTCCAGAAGAATATTGTATTTCTTCTTTTTGTTGATCGCCACACCAAGGATCAAGATACTCTGACTGTCTCTCGTACCCAGGGAAGCACCGATTTTTCTTTTGAGTTTCCGCTCATCTAAAAACTCAATGGACACAGGCACATTGATCGCTGCGCCAAAAAAGCTATCCATACAGGCAAGCACCCGTCTGCACAGTTCTTCTGCCTCAGCTTTTGTCTGAACCAGCGAATTGCTGCAAGCTGTGCAGCGCATTCTACCGTCCGGCAAACGGTAAAATTCCACGCCGGAGATCTCTGTGCCGCAATATGAGCAACACATTCTTTTGTTCTTTCTGTTTTCGGAATTGCGATAACTCTCTGCACAGTCTTTACCGGCACGGGCCTGACGGAGTTCTCCTCCGTCGAAGCCCAGATCATGCAAGAATGCTCTTGTGCCGTCCAGATCCATTTCAGTGCTGCGCTTTCCATCATGATAGCGCAGATAATACCGCTCGTGATACGGCACCTCTTTGGACATATCTTCAGAAGGCACATCTTCCTCCGGGACAGGTTCCTCTTCAGCTTCTTCCGCTTCGCTCGGGTCATCCTCAGATGTCTGTGGCATCTGCTCCTCAACCGGCACTTCATCCTCCGCAGCAGGTTCCTGCGTCAGTTCCCCCTGAGGCGCATCCTCTTCTTTTTCCAGTTCTTCAAACAGGATATTATCCTCATTCATCTTCGTTCACCTCAGCTTCGCTCTCTTCCAGATCGGGAACTGTCACCAATTCATCCTCTGCATCAGCCGGCACCACAGGTTCTTTTCCCGCTTCTTTTGCAGCTTTTCTTTCTGCTTTTTTTGCCGCTTTTTGCTGCTTACGCTGTGCCTTTTCTTCCTTTCGGGCCGCCCGCTCCAGCTTTTTGGCTTCTTTCTTTTCTGCTCTTGCAGCTTTTTTCTGCTGCTTGGGCGTCAGCACCTCTGCCGTTTTCGAAACAGCTTCTTGCTCAGAAGGCATCTCGTCCTGTTCGGCAGGTTCCTCTGCTCGCTGCGGTATTTCCATTTCTGTCTGCTCACTGCTGACAGGTTGCTCTGTATCCGGCGTTTCTTCCGGTATGTCCGTTTTGCGAGACTTCTTCTTGAACAAGCCTTTGCACCAATCAAAAATTCTGCCGAAGAAGCCTCTCTTCTTTTCCGGTTCGGTCTCTTCTGCGGACGGTGCTTCCGCTTCCGCTCTTTCTTCTGCAGGCTCTTCCTTCTTGCGCAGGCTTTCTGCGATCTGCTCCTCATTCCATGTCAGGTAATCGGAAATGATTTGGAAAATACGCTTAATGTTTCTTTCCACTGCGACCAACAGACCAATATCAAGCTGGCTGTCCTCTATGATAAAAATGCACTTGTCCGCATTCTCGATCTCATATTCCAGCGCAAGGCTGTATGTCACGGGCGCAGTATGCACTCCGGGCGTTATGGCAGATATAAACGGCTGATTATCCGCAAACAATGTCACAAAGACTTCATTCAGCAGGTTTGTCAGCGTCATTCTCACCGCATCCGTAAAAGTATCTCCAAGCTCAGAGAAATCGAATTTCAGGATTTGTTTGTGATGATAATCCCGGACAGGAACACCGTTAACCTGCACCAGATCGCCATTGTCAAAATCGTTGTAGGTGTGCAGTTTCCAGTATCCCGGTGTCTCTACACTGAAATCAGCAAACTGATAGTGGATGCCGATATTGTTCACTGACTTCAGAGCACCCATGGATGGCACATCTTCAAGATGGTGAATCGTATAGTTCCGCACCTGACGATAGGACAGTCTGCCTCCGATATGTTCTGATGCCCGGCGGACCAGAATCCGGTCATCCATCGTGGTGGAGACCATCTCGTAGTACTTACCGTTGAGGGTAAAGAACTGTCCGGGCATATATTTCTGATACACATGCCCCTTCAGTTCCGTACCGATGTAGACATCTTCACTCTCCTGCTCAGCGATATAGCTGGCATTTTGCAGATCATCCAGAATAATGTGAGCAAAACTTGTGTCCTCAATGGTGTATACACTTTGAAATTTACCAGTTTCCACAGAGTACTCCCGCTTGAACAAAAGCGTGGTCTCTTTTTCAAACTGTATCGTTTTGCCGTCTTTGCCTCTGACAGAAAGGATCGGCACGCCGGATCTGTCCGTCTCGCAGTCTGCCTCATTGCCAAAAATGACACAAACTTCTTTCCAAATCTCGGAAACAGGATCGGATGTGTCAATATTCAGCATGACCATCTGACGCTCCAGCACTACTTCCTGCACCGAGTCAATGCAAAGCAGAAGGCACAGCGACAAAATCGCATTTCTTTTGGTGCGCGCATAGTCTGCTGTGATATACGGAATTGCCTTTGCATCTGCCGTAAACAGTTCCGTATTGGCTGCCATGTATTCACGCAGCATATATTCCGAAGAAATGACATTCACAAACCCCTGCTGTTCTGCAATGGTCGCAAAATTTCGGCGGGTCTCAAACAGATTGTTCCGGTCATCCTCCACGGAAATAAAAGAATAGTCGCGGACTCGCTCATCGCACATATTAAACGAAGTCTTGAAGTGCTTGTCAAAAATCTCCTGATTGGTGGGAAGCTTTGCATAATCCAGCAGGTCGTAGTAATACTGCTTGGCGATCCACTTCGCATCCAGGACAGGATATGCATCGCCGCCGTACCAGACTGCTTCTTTCACCTGATTTTTCAGTGCGACCACGGAAAGCTCCGTACCCACACCCAAACATCTGGAAACACCCGGCACAATACGGTGTTGCAGGTATTCACTATCCGCCGTCCAATACATATACGAACTCATGCCGTGTGGGTATTCTGTAGCAGAGACCTCGGTAATATTGCTCATTAGAATATGGGACAGCGCATCAACCAGACCGTCGCAGTTGCGGTCGACAGAACAGAAGGTCGCAGATTGATCCTTGCCACAGCATTTGATCAGCAAATTCAGGCCGATCTGCGCCGTTGTCACCAATCTGGATGGTTCTACGATAAACACAAACGAAGCTTTCCGCAGAAACGGCAGATTGCTTTTGTGAATATCAAGGTCGTGGACACCGGATCTGGATATAATTCCAACATCCGGCAGATCGTCTTCCTTTCGTTTCTGTCCCGTCAGCACCTCGATCTTCCAAAGATCGGGAACATTGGATATGCCTTGCATGCCCCTTTTTGTCCATCGCAGAAGATCTTCTTCTGTACCGTGACGCCCAAGAACAATCAGTACCTTGCCGCCGGTCAGAAGTTCCCGGTTCATTGCATAGAAAATATACGGATTGAGTTTGTCGTAGAACGGCGTATTGAACAGCAAACTTTTTCCTGTAGCAAGATCATATCCGCAGCGGACATAGTCCACATTGGGCTTCAATCCCACCTCCATCTTTTTCCGTATAAACGCGGCATAGTTTTTTCCAACTTGTCCGCCGTTTTTGTCCAAATCAACAAGGATATCTTCTATGGTGCTTCCGATGACACCGTCATTATTGACAGTGGTTCCCTCTGCCGAAAGTTTGTCGCCGAACAGCGTGCGCAGAGGCTTACGCAGTAGCGGATACATGGCAACATGTCTGGAACGGTCTGCCTGCATCTTCAAATCTGACTTCCGCTCAGTCAGCTCCTCACCATCAATGAAGAATGATAGTTCTCCAATAAAAATCACAGCAAATGCCGGATAGAATGGTGCACTGATCAGATGCTTTCTGCACAGATAGCAGGAAATCAGCAAAGCCAGCGCAGAAAGCACACAGCTTCCGTAGTAAGCTGTTTTGATAAATGTACATGCCTGTCCGCAGTGGGGCTTTATGTACCACTGTGCATCCTGTTCGTCGTATGTGTAAAACAGTTCCACGATCGAACCTGCGAATGTGTTGGGCCGCACTGTAGAGGCACCGAAGATCGCAGTAAGTATCCTCTTGATGATCACATAGATCACAAGGGCAAGGGTATTGAGCAAAATCAACTCCAGGTACACGCCCCACGCCAGATAGATCTCGTAGATCTTCTGACCCAGAGCCTGAAGCTGCATTTTGGTGCACATACCCGAAACCCACAAAACGCCGTTTGTGCAAAGAGTGGTCAACTTGTCCATGAAAACCAGAAGAACAATACAGTAGATCAGTGCCACCACCGGCATAGGATACTGCCTGTCACGAACCGGCTTTTTTACATTTGACTTGCTGTTCAAAAAAGCAAACAATATGAACGGAAGGAATGACAACGCCAATGATATGAGAAACATAATATCATTTATCATAGATGCCCTCCATTCTGACCAGAATGCGCGTCACATAGCTTGACGGTACCGTCACCAGATTGCCGTTGCTGATAAACTCGATCTGGCGGCTGTCTCCGGCCAGGAACGGAGCCGGATATGTATATTCCGTCTTTTGATCGAAATCATAATCATACGGGCGTGACATCGTTTCATCACAGAAGGATCGATCACCAAAATAATCCTGATAATCCTCGAAAAGATATGCCCGTCTTTTCCGAATATCTTCCTGATGCTTTTTGCGAATACGGAGGCTCTTGGTATATTCATCCAGATTTTTCTTTGCATAGTTCTGGACAGCATACCCTCTGCGCATATTGCAGAAAGCACTCAGGTATCTGGAAAACTGTTTCATGGAGTCTTGAAGTTCATTCATGATTCCATGCATTGTATTGTTGTAGGCTTTTACGGCATCTATCACCGTAGTACGCAGCACAAACAGTGTCACAAACAAAATGATTGCCAATAGTCCCAGCATAACGCCGCCCAAAACCACAGCGGTCGACACCGTCACAGGTGTACCGTTGTTTGTAAACAGGAACGGCAGGAAACAGACAAGGTATATTCCCAGGCAAATCAAGAACAGTACCATTGTTGTCTTGCCTGTCATGCGGCGTCCAATGGTCTTTTTGACATTTTCCGCCTCTTGTTTCATGCGTTCTGTATAGCAGGACATGTCTGTAAGATCAGGCGGAAGAGATTCCACCATTTCATTTTCAGCAGCATCCGTATACTCCCGGATGTCATCGATCTGAAATGGCGTTAAGCGACTGACATTCACATCTGATATCTCACTGGCCATATTAGCCTGACCAACACTTTTTTTCACAGATCGAGCCTGTTGCCGGATAATGTAAGCCAAGGATTTTTCCGATGTGCCATAATCTTTGTTCCATTTCTGGAATTCATTTTCTGGGAGATCAAAGCATAACCCGTAATCCTTCTCGGCAAAAACTTTTTCCGGATCGCAGGAATCATCCAGCAGAACCACCACATCCTGTGGTGTACAGAACATAGCTTCTGCCGCCTTGTTCGTTAATTCTCCGGGAATCTCACTTCGGATCTTCTCCATCTCATTTTCAATGACATCATATGTCGCCGCCAGCTTTTTGTCATAGGACGTAACCAATGTGCAAAGAGGTGTGTCATCTGTATCGGTCTGCAACTGATACAGCCGTCTTGCGTGCATAGCGCTGCCCGGAATCGGATTGGAAATCAATATCAGCACAGATGCCAGAAAACGAATATAGTCATTACGGAAATTCCGGTGGGTCTTGGGGAGAATGTCAAACACCATAAACCGCATCCTGTCAAAATACATGTTGCGGTCGGCAAAAGAGGAATACTCGCTTTCTCTGCGGATGTTCCAGTAATTGTCTGGATCAAAGAAGCTATCCTCCGAGGTACGGAGCGCAATGCAGTGTACTTCTGCAGGGCGAGAAATGTTCAAACAGGTCTGTTCCACAAACTCCCTGCGAATGCATTCTTTCATCCGCAATTCTGCCTTGTATTGCTTGCGTTCCAACAGTTCCAACCGTGTGCTGGGCTTCACTTCGTCCCGACTGAGCATTTCAAGCGCCCAGTCGTGAACATCCTGTTTTTCCTGTACCTCATTGAGAATATAGCCTTCCGGCTTGAAGCAAAGCCATGTGGCCAGTTTCTGCAGCGGATACTCTATAGCGTGTCTGCAAACCGCCTCTTTTTCCGCCGTCAGAGCCTCATAGTATGCTTCCCATTTGGCTTCCCATGTGTCCCAATCCTCTCCCTGTTCCGGCTGTTTGCCGGGAACGGTCAGCGAATCAATACCAGCGGTTTCTGCCACATCAAACGGATTCCGCACTTCTATGTTACCTTCCGTACTTTGGTTGATGATCACAGCGCGCCAATCTTTCCGTCGGCCTACAGCATCCAGGAGTCCGGGGACAGAATCCTGAAGATTCTGTCCCGCAGGTTCCCATTCACAGAACGCCAATTCCTTGTTTTCCAGAAACGGTTCGAAAAACAGCTTGTTTTCCTGTCGTATGGCATCAATATGTCTTTTTTCAGCAATTAAAACTGTAAACAAACCACTCAACTCCGTTTCTAACCAAAATCAGCTCCGGGTACCGCTTTTAAATTCCTTTGCCACCTTATCCAACAGGGCTTCATAATCTTCAGGCTCTGGAGCAGACAAGATCACATCGCGGACCTTGCGCTGGATGATGTCGATGACCGGATTTTCGTTTGCTTCCGGCGCACGCAGAGCCTTCTTATAGAAGTCATAGTTGCGCTTCAGCAAGTTCATTTCATCGGTCAAACGGGTACAGAGTACAAACTTAACATCTTCTGCCTTTTCCCACTTGGTATATTCCTCACGGAACACATCAATAACGGCTTCAACCATAGCCGTAAGCTCGGAAATGAAGCGGCTGGAATTGGGCAGTGTGCAGTAGAACATCAGAGGAATTGCAAACAAACTGGTCCCGTTTTCCACATACCGCTTGTTGTCATCCGGTTCCTCGGCGATGTCTTCCCATTTCTTTTGCTTGGAACGCTCTTCCTTATTCTTGCGCAGTTCAGCTTTCAGAGCATCCAAACTCTTCTGGGTTCCATCGCAGGAATCGTGCTTGCGAATCTCTTCATCGTCAATATCCAAAAGATACAGCAAGTTAAATCTTGCCATATCGCGGAAGAACTCGGTGTTCTCATAGTTGCAATTCTTGGCCTCGCTCATGGCTCTCTTGCGGTTCTTGATCAGGCCGATGTCTTCTACCACCTTGGAATTGACATACAAGGCATCCAGAACTTCGTAGAATTCATCGCACAGCGTACCGTTGGGAACCATCAGTTCCACATCGCGGTTGTCAGAATCGCGATACAGATAGACCTTCTTTCCGTTGGCCACAGCAGACAGAGGCCGCTGCTGGATGGCATGGTGAATCAAGCCATAGATAAAGGCCTTATGCACTCTCTTGATGACCTGCTCCTGATAACCGAAGTCCAGTTCCGGCATGCTCTTAATAGAATCCCAGCTCTTGTCGATATGGGTGGAAATGGCAGCATTCTTGGTGGAATCCGGGCCAATGAAGCGGGAATAGTCGCTGTAGGCCTTGTGGTAAGTGCCGGCACTCTTCTTGCCGGTCTCGGTCTCAAAGGGAGCAGCAAATTTCTTCAGCTTATTGGGGGTCAAGTTATACAGCGCATTGTAGAAGTGGATCTCATATTTGGATACCGTATCCACAGCTTCACCATTGCGGATCAGATCCTTCACGCGGAATTTTCGGTTATCCAGCAGAATCTTGTTGTAGGCGCAGACTTTGATTTCTCTGGGTTCTTCGTTGGTCGCACGCTGCACGGAAGGCGCTGCAATACGGTAGCCCATGTCCACCACTTCGGCGATATGCCGCTGGGCATCTGCCATAGACACCTGCTCGAACACCTGGATATCTCCGCCGCTTTCGTTACGCAGGCGGATGCGTTCCTTCAAACGCTGCTCCAGTTCAATGGCACCGATGATATCCTTGTCGATATCGTCGCACTTTTCACGAACACTGGCTCTGAAGTAGCCGAGCAAAATGTCGTCAAAGATATCCTTTCGACGATCCTCCTCAATATAGCCGCCGCCAGCATTATTCAGTTCCATCTCAAAAATGGCATTGCGCTTCACCGCATCGAAGATATCGCCATTGATGTCGGAATTGAGCATGGTAGTTTCCTTCTGGGTCTTCTGCAAAGAGTATTTGCTCAGTTCTTGCAGAAGTTCTTCCGTGGCACAGATGTTCATGAAGGAGTCACCCTTCTTGTACTTCAGTTCATCGACCATGTCGATCTTCTTGCGGCTCAGATCTTTGACCTTATAGACAAAGGTGTTGAAGAAACGCTCGAACTGTTCGGCAAAGGCTTTCACATAAGGATATGCCTTGGCATAAGCAGCATGAACAGCTTCCTTTTTACAATATTCTTCCACCTTACGGAAATATGCGGGGATATCCTGATCTGCAGTCTCATTGAGTGCATTGTAGCCCTTCAGCTTATTCATCAAAGTGGGCTGATCCACTGCCAGTTTGCTCAGGCCTTCAATGCCGAAAACCGTGTCCTTGGAGAACCGGAAGGAATACTCTTTGCTCTTGCACTTCTGCACAGCCTTCAGTGCGTTTTCGTGATCATCCGAGGCAATCTTTTCCTCAAACTTTTCCATCAACCGGTACAGCACAAAGCGAGCTGCACAGGGATGGAACAGTTCACCCTGCGCATTTCGCAGCAGGCTCTCAATGCTGTAAGCATCTTGAATAACAATGGTCTTCTGGTCGTTTGTCATAACAGCCTCGACCCAGTTGTTTACGATGCCTTCAATAATGCTCTTACCGTCTTTGCTCTTGGCTTCTGCCTTACCCGCAAAATTCTTAAGTGCATTTGCCGCAACCGTGATCTTGCTTTCGCTGCTGCCAAAGCCGGGCTTCTGTCTCCACTTCTTGGCACCTGCGTAAGCATTGGCAAAGCGATTGTCATCCATAACAGTATTGAATGCCTGCTCCTCGAAGCTCTGCATATAGCTTTCAATTCTGTCGTCCAGATTCTCCAGTTCAAAGGTATTGTTCAAGTCCTTGGAGAAATTGTCTTTTGCGTTAATCAGTTTGTCGCAGTATACCTTGCCATAAGAATCCCATGTGGACATGGGGATACCGCGCTTCTTCTGCTCGGCTCTGTAGGCTTCTACCGCCTTGTCATACTTTGTCCACTTGGTCGCATCTCCTTCGCCGCCGATGCTGTCCATGGCCAGATCGTAAGACACATAGTCCGCAACCTTCTCATAGGGATAGCGAATGACACCTGCACCGATACCGCCAAAACGATTGCGACCGTAGTTTCCGGGTTTGGTCATCTCCTTGATGATGTTATCTTCCACGGAGAATGCCTTCTTCTGCATGGGACCAATGTTCTGCTCATACAGTGCCTGAGCCGCCTGCTCAATGTACTGATCGATGCTGATCATGGTGCTATCTTCAGCATCCTGACCGTCCATCAGGAAACAGAAATCCATGGGCAGCAAGGACAGTGCCTTGTGATTGTCGGAGCCTGCAACAGAAACATTCACATGCAGATCTCGGAACTGCTTCAGATCTTCATCCAGATCAATAAAGCCGGAACCTTTCATCATAAAAGCATTGAGTTCCTTGATGGTGGCATAGGCATTTCTCGCCTGGCTATCACGTTCGGTCTGGGAGTCGATGACACTATCCAGTGTCTCGGGCAACAAGATCAAAGACCGGACGATCAGGCTGGTGTTGGGATACTTTTCCTTCACATAGTCGCGGATGAACATAGACAGGGGTAAAATAATACCGGAACCGGTACCACCGGAAGATGTGGAAGCAATGACCACACGCATGGCTTGCTTCATTTCTTTG
This sequence comes from Candidatus Avilachnospira sp., assembly GCA_045589035.1. GTDB lineage: Bacteria > Bacillota > Clostridia > Oscillospirales > Oscillospiraceae > Avoscillospira. The sequence goes on from JAZNFJ010000075.1 coordinate 23,253, forward strand.
CCGGTCTTGCGGAACAGCTCATCGATAGCCTCGTAAAGAGGACGAATGCGGCCTGTCTTGATAGTGGAGTTCAGTGCCAGTCTGGAAATGGCGCGAACCTGACCTGCGCCTTCGGAGACGGTCTTATCGTACATAACAGCATTCTTGGGGAACCACTTTTTTCGTGCTTCCTCGTCATAATCCAGATAACTGCCGACCGTTTGGGTATTGGAGGTCTGGACCCAGTAGATCTTGGATTTGCCGTTTGCAACATCGGACAAATCATTCACATTGGTATCCAGGAACAGGAAGTTGATATTTTCCTTTTCTTTTGGGGCACACAGATCTGCAACCTTTTTTACGATTTTGCAGCCGGTACCGCCTACACCCACAAACAGGGTCGGAGCAGCAACTTCATTGGGCTTTAATGTCTCTTTCTTAATTTCCATTTACTTTTCCTCCACTTTATCTCTTTTTGAAGTTCAACGGTATTTCTGCATTGAAATTTTTTGTTTTTCCTGCTACAAGCGTTTTGCCATTCATTGTGAGACTGGATCCGTTTGTGATGGTATATGCAGCCTGCTGTTCATCCGCCGGCATCACAACACCATCGCCGTTGACTGCGTATTCAACACCTGCAAAATCCATTCCGGTCATCTCTCCCGATACGCTGAGGCTTTCCGGATATCTCACCATAATGCTGCGTTTATGAGACGGCTTGCACAAATAGCTTTCTTTACCCGATGCCAGCTTATTTGCAACAACTCTTCCAAGCTCATCTCCGTTATATTCCACATAAGCAACGATCTGCTTGCCCGTTAATCTGGCATAGAAGTTTGCATCGTCCGTCACATCTCTTCCGCCCACGCTCAGACTACAACCATCTGTATCTGGGCGGACACAGGACGGAAGCACCTTGGTATGTAGAAGCACCACCAGTGCCGCAATCAATCCCGCCAATCCAAGTATCCCTACTACCCACTTTACCAAAAGAGGGATGCTGCTCAGGGTGACCTTCACAGCTCCTTCGGCGGTACTCTCTCTCCCGATCAGGTCGGTGTATGTTGCGTTTGCACGAATGGTATACACACCGTCTTCAATGCTGTCTACTGGCAACAGATGAATCAGATACTGCGCATTCTGCGCATCCTCCGTCACCTTGTGTTCAAGCCCGCCACAGTCAACCGTCAGCTCCGTTGCTGCAAATTCTTGCTCCGTCAGGTGCAGACCGTTCATTGTCAGCTTTGCGACAATAGGTTGGCTGTCTTCCAGTTCACCGATCACGATGTAGTCCTGCTGTGCATACAAGTCCATCCGCAGGGGTGATGTATCATCTTCTATGTTGTATGCAACAGCTGCCACGCCCTCAGACTCCTCACTGCCGGGAGCCGTGTAGAACGCGTGAATGTTCACAGTGCAGGGGCCGCACACCGTATTCTCCGGGGCATTTTGATCTTTGTGGCACAGATACAGGTCGTAGTGATCGTCCGCAAAATCCTGCATGATCTCTGCATTGCTGGTAGAAGCATCCCATTTCAACTCTGTGGCTTTCAATTCCTCGCCTGTCAGCTGCGTTCCCTGATAGAACACCTTTGCAATGTACGGATCGCCCTCTTCCAGAGTCTGCATGAAATATGTCCCGGCACCCCCGGTGATCTCCAGCACCAAGTCTCCTGCCGGGCGGGTCGCAACCTGAATGCCGCCTTCGGGCCAGCCAAAGTCAGAAGAGTCCTTGGTAATGGTATAGCCGCTCAAATAGGTGACTGTCAGTTCTGCATCGAAAGTATCGTCTTTCTTTAGAGAAACCGGAGTCTCTCCTCTGTATCCGTCATGGACAATGGGTTCTGCCGCACCATTAACAGCATAGTTGCCCTCATAATGAGGATTACCTAACAAATCAGACTCGATCAGTTGACCTGTCTTTGCGTCCTTCATGCCGTAGCTGACCTTATACTCTCCTTCGTAAAGGAACTGAGCCTCCACATCATTTCCCGATACATCGGTGAAAATGAAGTCTAGATCTGCATCCGGTTCATAATACACTTCCACACTGGTAGCCGTACCTGTGTAATCAATAGTATAACTGCCGGCAGGGCAGTCAGTATAAGTGACCATCATGCCCTGCAGGGAAGTATCCGGCTGGCTCAGCTGCCCGCCTTTATAATTGCCCGCTCCGGTCGTGCTGTACTTCGTCGTGCTCGTACTCTGCAACGTTCCCACCGGACCGTTGTCGCCGGTGACTTTCAGATCGGAAACACTCTCGCCTTGCACAAATACGATCATCTTTTTCATGGAAATATCGAAATCAATATTCTTACCGGATATGTGCTTTGCAGGCAGGATATCTCTGCCGAAAACCTGATTGCACATCACTGTTAGGGTAGACAACACATCTGCACTGTCTGCCGCTTTTTTCTTGATAAAAAAATCCGATTCCGTCATGTTGGGCATACAGGCGTTGCCTCCGATACCCAGATACATGACCGTCATGTCTTCTCCGGCGTACTGCTGGAAGCATGCATCCAGTTCCTTTACAGTGCTGCCATAAAGATCTACACCGTTTTTATAAAAACTGGAACCGTCAGTCAGAACGATCACATATTTTTTATCCGCCGTGAGTTTTTGCACGCCATTCGCAGCACAGTCAATCGTTTCAATAGGTGTTCCATCCGCTTTCGGCGTGAAAATTTCCCGAATCATAGATGCCTGGGCAGCATCTGTCACCTGGAACGGAGCATCCATGGTGTATTCCTTCCCATCCACCGTAATAGGCCACATGGGATAAATCTGAAGAATGTCGCCCTCGTTGAGCATGGAAGCAAAAACCTCCATGGCATAAGTGGCACGGCACCACGACTTATTTCCGCTCGTATACATAGATCCAGAATTGTCAAAAACAATGGCGATCGCCCTTGTCTGCTGCGCTTTCTCGGCCGCAAGTACTGTTGTACTTCCCGCCACAGCAAAGGACAGCATCAATAGAACAATCAGAAACATACTTATGTATTTTCTCAAATATTCTTCTCTCCTCTTTCCCGCAACGAACCCCCGGTTTTTAGTTTTTGCTTCATAAAGTCTATGCCGTCAACAAGAAGCGAAGCGTCATCTCTCATAAAGCTCTGCTCCACGATTCCTTCGTTTTTTGCATATGTTCCGCACTTTCTCCGAAGCAAGCTAATGCAATCGCATCATACTTAGGCTGCAACAGTTTTCTTAACTATGCTTTTCTTTTATGCCGCTCTCTCCTTTTCCTCCTTTACAACATAATTTGCATTATGTTGTAAAGATGATGGTTTCTAATCGCCGCTTACCTTCCCAAAAGAAAACGTAACGTGAAAAGAGCATAACGAATAAAGCCTTTACAAAATTTGGTGTGCAAAGGCTTTATTCGTCACGCTCTTTTTTGACAGATTCAAACAAAATCAGACTTTTTTCGAAAAATGATTGTGTTTTAGAATAGTGCTGTGGTATACTGTACGCATTGATATGTAATTGGTCGAAGAAAGAATTGCAATCATCGAATACATAATGCAAATTATGTTGTAGCCACCCTTTGCGGTGGTTGTTTTATGCTATTAGGTGCATATTTTCCATCCGCCGCCGGTGTTCATTCCCATTAGAAATAATATAGATTCGTGTCGTATTAATGCTGCTATGACCAAGAATGTCGGCAAGCTTGGCAATATCCTTTTCAATGCTGTAAAAGGTTCTGGCAAACAGATGGCGCAAATTATGGGGAAATACTTTTTGGGGACTAACTCCTGCTTGTTCGCACAAAGCTTTCATCTCCTTCCAGATATTTGTTCGACTCATCGGTTTACCTCTTCGTGTTACAAATATATATCCCGATATGATCTGTTGCTCCGCTGCATAGCGGAGCAACTTTTTTTGCAGTTCCCGAACAATGAAAACCATACGTGTTTTTCCTTTGAGAGAAACAACAGCTTCCCCACACTTTACTGCCTCGACCGTGATATATTGCAGTTCACTGACGCGTATACCTGTTGCACAAATTGTTTGAAGCAATAAATTTAGACGCTTATTTCCTTTTTCCATCGCAGTATTTACCAGGCGCATATATTCTTCTCTGGTCAGTTCTTTTCCTTCCGGGCAGTATATCTGTCGCTGGAGTTTGATTGATTTCACTTTACAATCGGTCCAGTTCAAAAAGGAGAACAAACTATTGAGCGATGCCAACATTGAATTGATACTTCGTGGAGCATAACCGTTAGAAAGCAACTTTTCTTTATAGGAAATAACTGTCTCCTTGGTGACTTCCATACCATTCACATCAGCAACGAAAGCCTGTACGTCACGGATATATTTCGCTATTGTATTCTCACTTTTTTCTTCATTTTTTAGATGCAAAGAAAATTCTTCTATTTGCTGTGTGGTTATAATTCTTCTCTTCATTGTTTTTACCTCCGGATATTTTGCTAATATTTTACCCGAAAAGTACAACGATGAATCATCAGTTTAATTTCAAAAAACTAAGTCCTTCAGATATACCCCTTGAAAAAACTGCAAGTTTACAGCAAGGAAACCCAATGTTATACTGGCATTGTATTTAGGGTGGAGCTAATTCTAGGGCGAAGCAATTTTAGGGCGGATGAACAAGAAACACGGGAGAGGTATATCTCCCAATGGGGAACTGACAGACGCCACGGTGTGGCAGAAAATCGAATACCCGAGTCAAAACCTCCGGCTAAGCCGGAGGCTTGATTAAGCCCTAGAAGGGCATTATTCAGGCATTTGCCCCTTAAGGGGCCCCGAAAAGTTTGCCGACCGCATTTCTTTTCCGGGCTACCCCTTAAGGGGTTTTCCTTATGCCTTCTTGTTCACGCTACCCGTAAACGGGTCTACAAACTCTTTTAGACTCACTTGGTCGGCTATCTGATCTTCTTGTAATTGGTTTCTAATATACTCTTCCACTTGCTTTTTATTTCTGCCTACTGTATCTACATAGTATCCTCTTGCCCAAAAATGTCTATTTCCGTACTTGTACTTCAAATTCGCATGCCGGTCGAATATCATTAGGCTGCTTTTCCCTTTTAGATACCCCATTATCTGCGATACACTATATTTCGGCGGTATGCTGATTAGCATATGGATATGATCCGGGCATGCTTCTGCTTCTATTATTTCTACGCCCTTTTGCTGGCATAACTGCCGTAATATCTTTCCTATATCTGCTTTAATTTCCCCATAGATCGACAATCTTCTATACTTCGGGGCGAATACCACATGATATTGACATCTCCATGTTGTATGATCTAAACTATTAATGTCTTTTTCTTTCACGAGAGAGACCTCCTCATTTTTGTAGTTGTGTGGTCGGCAAACCACTTCTACTTTAATGGGGAGTTTTTCTTTTGTCTATGCTACTCCTCGCTATAAGCTATTTTTTGTCCCCCGGCATAGCCGGGGGTTGCCTTTGGTGCTACCAATGCGAGAAAGACACGAAAAGCAGTTTGAGCTGTTTTCCGTGTCTTTTTCATACAATGCCGTGCCTTGCCAAGCGCGGCTGAAACGAAAAGAAAGAAGACTCCTGAACACAACGACCAAGAAGATGCCGGTAGACGGTACGGCAGGAACACCGTCCAGGAAGTGTGGCAGACTCCTGACCTGTGGGGCCATGGTGGTACATGGCCGGCACCGCAGGAATCCCTTCGCACCGATCCGCAGCCGGGCGGATCAAAGGACACACGCAGGTTGACCTGCAACCGAGTTCAGCGGTAGTGTCTGCCGCAGTTTTCATAAGAAAACAGGCTTCGCCCACGCGGCTTCGTACTGACCGTTCCAAACAGAGACAGGAATATGGGAACTTCAAAAAGTAAGCTGTATCAAGGCTTTGCAGGAAATTAAACAGCCCATTTCCCCGGAAACAAACCAGAAACTACGCGAAATGCCACTGGGCAAGCTATGCCATTCTGAACAACTACATTTGATAATAAGGAGTTTTCTTTCATGAATCAAACCAAACACCACGGGGTTTACCGCACCCTCGTCATGCAGCTGGACAAGCTGTACCGCCACAACCGGCAGGGCAGTTTTCGCACCAAGCAGCGTTACCATGAAGCCTGCAAGCGGTTTTGCGCCTATCTGGCTGACACTTACCACCTACAAAAATTGGAGAACATCTCTGCCAAGCATCTGGTCAGTTATGTGCTGCACCTGCAGGAGACTGGCAAATCTGCCAGCACCGTCAAGACCGATCTGGCAGCCATTCGCTTTTTTCACGACAAAATGAGCAACCCCAGATACACCCTCCCCACCAATGCAGAGTTGGGTGTTGCCCTGGAACGCCGCCGTTTTGGGCAGGCTGACCGTACATGGAACATGGCAGAGTTCAACCGGATGTTGGGACACGCCCTGAATGCTGACCGCTATGATTACATCCTCGCCTTGTACCTTGGCCGCTATGCCGGACTTCGCATTCACGAGTGTTTCCGTATTGACACCGCCACGGCAGAAGTTGCTCTACGTGAAAACGCCATCACCATTAAGGGCAAAGGCGGTAAGATCCGCACCGTTCCCATCAATGAGTGCATTATCATCGCTATGCGGGAACAGCTTGACCGCACACAAAGAGGCCACAAACTTTTGGTACCGGATGATATTCCTACCGACAGAGCCATCCAGCAGTTGCAGCAATTCATCCTCCGTTACCGGGATACCCCTCTGACTTTCCATGGACTTCGGCATACCTACGCCGCCGAGACCTATGAACGGCTGTTATCCGAGGGCATGGGCGAACTGGATGCCCATTTTGCCGTTTCCCGACTCCTTGGACACGAACGGGCCGATGTGACCAACATCTATTTGGCCTCTTTGCAAAAGTCTGACGGCATATTGAACCAACCCTAACACATATAGTGCCTTATAAGGAACAAGAAGGTGCTGTACCATGAAAGTGGTTCTACATATTCCGGACACCGAAGAAGCAGCCCGGGAGCTAAGCAAAAAAGTGGCCACCGTCCACGCTCAAACCGTTTTGGAGCAGATCAAGGCAACGCCCTGCCCTACAGAGCAAAAAACAAAACTTTTGGACACAATTAAGCAACTGCGACAAAAGGAGGATGGGCTATGATCCCATCCTCCTTATTTTATCAATTTTCTCAGTTTCTCCCATGAGGATTTGGACATCCGAACTCGGTTCTGCTCCCATCTCTTCAGCGTCCCAAGAGGAACACCCAGTTGTTTGGCCAACGACGACTGTGTAATATCTCTCTGAGTGCGAAGCGTTTTTAACTGCATATCTTGTCCCCGATAAAGAAACAGGGTGTAGTCGTCCAGCAACTCCGTTATCTGCACAGAATACACCTCTGCAAGTTTCTCCATGTGCTCAACGGGATAATAATCCCTCCCCTGCTCCTCATAACCGGAATAGGTATTACAGGATATGTTTATGCGGTTCGCCACCTCCCGCTGCAAAAGTCCTTTGTGATACCGATACCAGCGAAGCTTGTCCGGGATACAATCGATCATTCCCGGGTCTGCATAGCGAAGATTGAACTTCTCCGCTTCCACAATGGTATGAGGCTGGACAAGTTGGAAACGGTGCGAATACAAGGGTGCATAAACAACAGCTTCGTGAGCATGGCGCACCATAACGATCAAATGTCTGCCAAGACGGTCAAATATGCTCCATTTTTCGTCCAAGGGAGCACGATTTGCCGTCTGATTGCCATTTTGAGCCGTTACGATAGGATAGCATTTTCTACACATCTGGCTGCGTAGGTTGCCAATCGCGCGCCTTTGGAGGCATCAAAGGTGGAGATTCCCTTGATCAGTCCAATGGTTCCAATGGAAATCAAATCTTCCTGATCTGCCGTCTGGGCATAGTATTTTTTCATAATATGCGCCACCAACCGCAGGTTTCGCTCAATCAGGATATTTCGCGCCTCCAGATCCCCTTGGCCCGCAAGAGCCAGATAATGCCGTTCCTCTTCAGCTGTCAGCGGTTTGGGAAATGTACCGCCGGAACCAAGGCGTAGGGTATACAGCATACTGCTGAAAATCAGCCATACCGTCGCTGAAAGCATAGTATCACCTCCATGCATTTACTCTATGCCGGAGCACATTGTCCACTTGCGAAAAATGAGCAAATGCCAAAATAAACTGCACCCCATGCGTTAGACAGTATGGTATACGATCTAACAAGTGGAGTGCAGTTTATACTTCTCTTTTTCTTGCTTTACACAATCTCAAGCGAGGCCATTCTGTTCCTGCCAGTTGGCAGGATATACAAAATAAAGAAAACGGGCGCGGTCTTTCACAGAGAACTGAATGCTTGTGTTCTTGGGGATATAGATGACCTCTCCCGGACCGGCGGAAACAACATGATCTCCCACCAAAATGTCCAGCTGCCCATCTATCACATAGTCCATCTCATCGTAGTTCAGTGTCCAGGGAAATGTTGTATCTTCCATCACCATCAGACCGCATCCGAGCCGAGGGGACTCTTCCAGCGTAAAAAGATCGCGAGTCCAGACCCGATCACGCGGGTTGCCGGTGTCCATACGGTGTTCCTCCGTGACCTGCAGACTGGGAACCGGAATCTTTTTGACAGGGCAGTCGCTCTCGCCCAGCATCTCTTTTAAAATCTGCCGGACCAGGACTTCCACGGCGCTTCTATCCATTTCAGCCATTTTCATTCTCCTCCACACCAAGGTATCGGAACAATTCATCCAAGCCATCGCCGCTGACGGAACTGATACGGAAAACCCGCTCCGCACCGGCAAGCCGAAGAAGTTCTTCCGCCTGAAGCTGCTGCTTCTCTGTGGCGATGTCCGTTTTGGTCACCACGCCGATCACGGGGACCGGGAAGGCAGCAGATTGCCCCGGTGAAAACATGAAACGCTCAGAAGCAGCATCCTGAATAAAGAGTACGACTTCCGCTTCCACCGATGTGACCACCAAACTTTGCAGATAAGCTCGGTGTTCCAGATATTCACCCGGCGTATCAATGGTATAATTGACCACTTCTATGGCCTGCGTCTTTTTGTAAGCTTGTTCCAATCCGTTTAAACGCTGACATAGTGTAGTCTTCCCACAGGCAACCTGTCCTATCAGAATAATCTTCTTCATGTTCTGGTAATTTCTGTCGCCAGAGCGAAACCCAGCACCTCGTGGAGCACATTCAAAACATCTTTCAAGGCAGCTTCCACACTGGCCACATCTCCGCTGATAACCAGAGATCCGTTAAAGCGGTCCACAAAGACCACCTCCACATTTGCAGCCTTGGATGCCACATCGGCGCCAATGATAGCAGCTTCGCTGGGTGTAATGGTCAGAATACCCAATGCACCGGTGTTTTCGGTGATCACACCTAATTTCTTGTAGAGTCCGGGCAGCGGATTGGCGATCAAGTGCGCCAGAGTAACCTGCTTGCCGGGCACAAATTCCTGAATAATACGTTGCTTTTCAGCAGACGGTTCCTGCCACATATGACTCACCTCAATCAAAGCAGACTCGCAAAGAGTTCCGGGGCGGGGTTGGGAATAACAACAGAAGAAACGACCATACCCTCAGCATTGGGGGTATTGATTCCGCAGCGCACTGCCTCGGTCACAGCGGCCACATCGCCCACCAAGGTGACGAAGGATTTGCCGCCGATGCCGGTACCCAGACGCACATCGATCAAAGAAACCTCCGCTGCCTTTACCGCTGCATCGGCAGCATAGACAGAAGCGGTCACGCTATAAAACTCCATTACACCGATGGCACCGGTCTCCTCCGGCATATTGGCCATGCCAATGGCACGGATCACCTGAGGGTGAACACGGGGGATCAGGCATTTATCCACCACATGATTTGCACCGATCAAGCAACCGGCATCCAGAGATGCCTGCACGGCGGCAACCTCACCATGGAACAACAAATAGTATTTACCGGGGCATCCGGCCTTGGCAAAGGTCAAGGTAACGTCAGCTGCCTTGATTACCGCATCAGCCGCCTCAATTCCTTTGGCGATGCTGTTCAGTTCGAGAAAACCAATCGATTCCATAGGATCCTCCATACTTAAAAGCCTGCAATCTCAATCGTGCTGCCTACTGCAGTCACACGACCGGAGATACTGGCATGAATGTTGCTGCCCAATGCTCCGTCGGGACACGCGGCTATCAACTGCCCGCATTTCACTTCATCACCGGGGGCGACAACCGGCACAGACGGTGCACCAATGTGCATTTTCAGAGGAATGGACACAGAATTCGGCTCATCCTCCACAAGTTCTTTGATGCTGTTATGATAATAAGGCAGCACACCGACACGGGCTGCCAGCCGTTCGCTGGGCACTTTTCGCAGTTCCCGTTCCTCATCAGCCGTATAAGTGCGTCCTGCCTCTGCCTGATAGCGGAAACCGGATGCACCCAGTTCCTTTTTCAGAAGGCTGTTGATCTTACGGGGCTGCAAGCCCATGGGGCAGGCATAGGCCTCACAGATGCCGCATTCACAGCACAAAGCAGCGGACTGAATGATGGGATCATCCAGATTGGACTTGAAATCCTGGGCCAGTGCCATTTTTCGCATAATTTTATGCGGCGCCAACGGGTGTCCCAGCAGATGTCTGGGGCAAAGCTGCGTGCAGGCCGAGCACTGAATGCAGGCAGCCTTTGCACGGTTGAGCATATGGCGCAGGCTGATGCTGTTCTGGGTTGCATGATAGCCCTCTTCCGGCAGAATCAGAATACCGGAGGTGGTCTTGGTCACTACCTCATGTTCCGCCTGCTCTGCGGTCAGGGGTCTGCCCATCATGGGGCCGCCAGCCACAACAAAATATCGCTCAGAAACGGTGCCGCCTGCCAGTTCCATACAACGGCGGAAGCTGGTTCCCACGGGGACACGCAGCACAACGGGCTTCCTTACATCACCGGTCACCGTCAGATATTTATGGGTCAGCGGTTTTCCGGAAATGGCATCGTGGATAGCAAGGACTGTGGCGACATTGTCCACCACAGCACCCACAGCAATGGGAATTCCCGCAGGAGGAACGACCCGACCGGTCACTTCAAACACGATGGTCTGCTCATCACCGGCAGGATAGAAACTGGTCATGGTGTGCAGAGAAATCTCCGCCTTTGCCCGGTCAATGGCGCTGCGAAGGGCAGCAATTTCCTCCCGGTAGGTTTCCTTCAATGCAATGGTGCACTTGGGGATATTCAGTTCCTGCTTCAGAGCAGT
>JAZNFJ010000076.1:0-4163 GCA_045589035.1 Candidatus Avilachnospira sp.
GATTAACTTGAACTTGGGGCCTTCCAGCGCCTTGAATTCTTCCTGGAAAACAGCGTCTGCCAGGGTTCGGCTGCCGTAGAGAAGGATCATTTCGGCATCCTCATCGCCGTCTGCGATGGCCTTGGCCAGGGAGCGGAAAGGCGTAATGCCGCTGCCGCCTGCGATACCGATGATGGTCTTGGCATCCCGGAGGGGTTCATAGGTGAATACGCCCAGAGGCTCGGATACGGTGACTTCCGTACCCACAGTCCAGTTATCCAGAATATAATTGGAAGCAAGGCCGTCCTTGACCCGCTTGATGGTGAGGCCGTAGCGACCTGCCAGAGCTTCCCGGGGAGAGGAGGACAGAGAATATGGTCTGGTCAGCTTCAAATTGCCAATCTCCAGTGAAACGGACAGATACTGGCCTGCACTAAACCATGCCAGAGCCTTGGTGCCCTTAGCTTCATTGGCTTCCAGCCAAAAGGTCTTTGTATCGGCGCTCTGCTCTACGACCTCAGCCACCTTCACATACTGGGTGCCGGGATGCAGCGCCTTGGCGATCTGATTGGGAACATAAGCATCCAAAGTGGGCAATTCCTTAGCGGGAGCCGCTTCGATCTTCGCCTGACGGGTGGGATTCATTTTGGTGAAATCCATAGGATTCAGTTTCCAAAGCTTGGGTCTAGCCATAATTAAGCGCCTCCTTTCAGTCTCTTAACAACCTTTTTGGCCACAGTATCGCCCATGATATAGGCACAGCTGTAACCGTCGCCGCGGATATAGTGGCCACCACAGAAGCTAAGTCCGGGGATGGCATAGTCCGCCTTTTCACCGGCAATACGAGCCATCAGATTATCCCAGCCGGAGAGCTTGTAGCCGTAGATGGTGCCTTCGGGGGTGCCCAGATAACGGGCAAAGGTGACGGGGGTCGCCACGCTGATCTCCTCGATATGGGGTATGATGGAGATGCCCAAGGTTTTCTCAGCATCTTCGATGTACTTCTTTGCCAGCTGGTTCTTGTACTTCTTATAGTCCTCCGGCTTCAGATCCTTGGGAACATCGCTGCCGAAAATAGGCATGGTGAAGAACAGGGTGCAGGTGCCCTCGGGGGAGGACTCGGGAACCACATTGTTCAGGCAGTTGACGATGTACAGACCGTCTTCCGCGCGGGTATTGTACTGGGTTCTGGGATCGGGATGGCCCATAATGAATACAGTGTAGTCCTCAAGACCCAGTTCTTCCTTGGTGCAGTCCAGACCAATGTAGATGGTTGCTACGGAAATGCCAAACTCACGGGCATTGGCCAGCTTCAGGTTCTGCTCGGGAATCACATTCTGGGGAGTCATATTGAAGACATTATGAGGAATGACGTTGGAAATCACTTCCTTGGCGTAGAGCTTTTCGCCGTTTGCCACAACACCGGCTACGCTGCCGTCATCGTTATACAGGAACTGGGTAACCTCGCTGTTGTACCACACTTCACCGCCGTGCTTCTGGATCACGTCGATCAGGCTCAAGGACAGCTCATGGCTGCGGTGCTTGGGCATGGCCGCGCCATCCACCATATAGCCGTAGAGCATGTTCAGGAAATGCATGCAGTTCAGCTCGTCCGTGGGAACACCCAGATAGCCCCAGTAAGTATTGATCATATTCTGGGCCTTCTTGGGGATACCCATGGCGGTCATGACCTCTTCCACGCTGTGACCGGCTACACGCATAAAATCGGTGTGCTTGGTCAGCATGGTCAATCCCTTGGGCTTGCCCTTCATTTCATAGATGTATGCGATGGCAGCATCGATCTTCTGCTTCAGCATAACGAAAGCCTTTACATTCTCCCGGCAGCCGGGAACAGCAGCTTCCACGCTGTCGCAGAAACCTTCAATGCCTGCATCTAGATGGACATCATAACCATCCTCGCCCTTGACGATGGCACGGAACAGATGGCCGGTCTCATAGGCCCAGTTGGGTTTTGCGCCCAGGTCATCAAAGACCTTGTAGACCACGTCCGGTCTGTCGGCAGTACCTACGCTGCACAGCTCGTGAAGGGAGGGTTCAAATTCAAAACGGCCTCTGCGGAAACTGGTGGCACAGCCACCGGGGATGTTGTGCTTTTCCAGAAGCAGAGTCTTAAGACCTGCCTTGGCTGTGTTGGCAGCGGCAGCAAGACCACCGTTGCCCGCACCCACAACAATTACATCGAATTGCTTTTCCATAGGGTTCCTCCTTTTCTGGTAATACCAGTAATTTTCTACTGATAGCATATCATTTCGGTTGAAATAATTCAATAATGTAATATTATTTTGGAAGAAACATGCAAAACCACCTTGACCATTTGACAAATCCTTTATAAGATAACAACGTAATGAAGCTGGTATTACCAGAAAATGTGAGGAATGCACAATGGGCTTTACGAAGATAACAAATGTATCGCTGACGGAGTTATTTGTCCAGCAAATCGAGAACATGATTCTGTCCGGAGAACTGGCGGTGGGTGAGCAGCTCCCCCCTGCCCGGGAACTGTCTGTACGGATGGGTGTGAGCCGTCCGGTGATCTCGGCAGGACTTATTGAGCTGGAGAAATTGGGTTTTATTGAGATCCGTCCCCGTCAAGGCGCTTTCGTCAGCGACTACCGCCGCAAGGGAACTGTGGAGACCTTGGTGGCTATTATGCGCTACAATGGCGGTGCCATGCGGGACAACGAGGTGACCTCTCTGCTGCAGGTGCGCAACTCACTGGAAAGCTTATGCATGGAGCTTGTCATTCAGAATGCCACCGACCGGGAGCTGGCCTCTGTGGCTCCCCTGCTGCAGGCAATCGAGGAGGCCAAACTGCCGGAAGACGCTGCAGATGCCATATATGCTTTCCATCATGAACTGGCCGCTCTCAGCGGCAATATGCTGCTTCCTCTGCTGTATCACTCCTTCAAACCGGAGAGCCTGTACCTATGGACCATCTCATTTAAAAAAGAGGGCAAGCAGAAACTATGCGACGCAAAAGTGCGGCTGTATCAGGCTCTGCTGAATAGGGATACCCAGGAAGCAATTCGTTTAACGCAGCAGAGAGTCTCTGCTCCCATGACGGAATTATCCGCATACACTGCGTATCACAAACCGGATTCGCAACTGCCTTAGTTGGTATTATTCCGCTAATCGCAGAAATATTATTCCGTTATCGTTGATATTATTCCGTAAAAGTGGTATACTTCCCCTAGAAGGAAGTGATGGATATGTTTATGACCGTAAAGCAGGCAGCCGAAAAATGGGGGTTGTCCGATCGCCGTGTCCGGATTCTCTGCGCTGAAGGTAAGATCCCCGGCGCATTTCAGGAAGGCCGTGGCTGGAAGATTCCCATGGATGCCGTAAAACCCGCCGATGGCCGGTTCCGCTCCACCGAAAGTCTGCTGGAAATAATCGACCGGAAGAAAGCTGAACTGGATGCCCGTCGTCCCCTCACAGAAGGTGAAGTGGCGCGGCTGACAGAAGAATTTATCGTTGAGTACACTTATAACTCCAATGCTATTGAGGGCAACACCCTGACTCTCCGGGAAACTGATCTGGTTCTGCGGGGTCTAACCATCGATCAGAAGCCGCTGAAGGATCACATGGAGGCAGTTGGTCACAAGGAAGCCTTTGATTTTGTCCGGGAACTGGTGCAAAGCCAAACACCTATGTCCGAGCGAAGCATTCAGCAGATCCACTTCCTGGTGCTGGCTGACAAGAAGGATGACCGTGGTATCTATCGCCGGGTTCCGGTCCGCATCATGGGTGCACAACATGAGCCGGTGCAGCCTTATCTGATCCAGCCTAAAATGGAACAATTGATGGTTGCCTTTGCAGAAAGCACAGAGCATATTGTCACCAAGTTAGCGAGATTCCACATTGAATTTGAAGGCATTCATCCCTTCATCGACGGCAATGGCCGTACCGGCCGCCTACTGGTAAACCTGGAATTGATGAAGGCCGGTTATCCGCCTATCGACATCAAATTCACAGATCGGTTGGCTTACTACAATGCATTCGATGAGTACTATGTGAAGCACAATCTCTCCGCTATGGAGAAGTTGTTTGCTGGCTACATCAACGAACGGCTGGATATGTACCTGGCTATGCTGCAGGACTGATTTAGGTGCCGAAAGAGCTTATACCTTGTAGATCCGCATCAGTTTTTTCATCGTATTCCT
>JAZNFJ010000077.1:0-18237 GCA_045589035.1 Candidatus Avilachnospira sp.
CAGCTGGGCATCTGCAATGTCCGCCGCTATTACGAAAATGCCGCCCGTACGGCTGCCATTGCCGGTACGGCAGAACTGCTTTCTGCGGAATAAGCCGAATCTTTTGACAAACTGCCGATTTTTCGCTAAAATAGGGATATCTTGAAGAAAACAGGGGAGTTGTGTTTATGAAACGAACCGATTACATCAGCTGGGACGAGTATTTTCTGGGCATTGCCATGCTGGCGGCAAGAAGAAGCAAGGACCCCAGCACGCAGGTGGGTGCCTGCATCGTATCTCCCGATAACATTATCATTTCCACGGGCTACAACGGTATGCCCAAGGGTTGCTCTGATGATGAATTTCCCTGGGGCAGAGAAGGTGCGGAAACCAAGTATCCCTTTGTGGTTCATGCGGAACTGAATGCCATCCTCAATGCCAACGGCCGTGACCTGCGGGGCAGCCGCATCTATGTGGCATTGTTCCCCTGCAATGAGTGCGCCAAGGCCATCATCCAGAGCGGCATCAAGGAAGTGCTGTACCTGTCCGATAAGTACGCCACCACTCCCACCACCCTTGCTTCCAAGCGGATGCTGGATGCAGCCGGTGTCAAGTACACCCAGCTGAACCCCACGTTGGAGAGCATTACCCTGGATTTCATTCCCGAAGAAAATAAAAAGTGATTTTGTTCGCAAAGGACACCCGACCGAGATGTTGGGTGTCTTTTTTTATTTAAAACGCAATATTGAATTTTGTCGGAAGTTGTGATAAGATAACCGGGATTTTTGCTTCGGAAGGAAATGGAAAACGATTATGGAAAAGAAAAGAAGTAATTTTTCCGGATCCATCGGTTTTGTGCTGGCTGCAGCCGGCAGTGCCGTCGGTCTGGGCAACATCTGGAGATTCCCCTATCTGGCTGCCAAAGATGGCGGCGGTGTGTTCCTGCTGTGCTATGTGATTTTGGCACTGACCTTTGGCTTTGCTCTTCTGACCACAGAGATCGCCATCGGCAGAAAGACCGGACAGAGCCCTCTGACGGCTTATGGTGTTCTGCACGGCAAGTTTAAGTGGATCGGTGTTATCGCCTGTATCATTCCTGCTATCATCCTGCCTTACTACAGTGTGGTTGGCGGTTGGATTCTCAAGTACCTGTCCCTCTATGTCACCGGTAATGGTGCCGCGCCTGTTCAGAGCGGTTATTTTGGGGATTTCATTGCCCTGCAGTGGGAGCCTGTGATCTGGTTTGTTGTGTTCCTTTCCGTTACCGCCTTTGTGGTCTACAAGGGTGTCAACAATGGCATTGAGAAGATGTCCAAGGTCATGATGCCCATTCTGCTGGTGCTGATCATTGCCATCGCCTGCTTCTCTCTGACTCTCTCCCATACCGATGCCAACGGTGTCACTCGTACCGGTCTGGAGGGTTTGAAGATCTATGCCGTGCCCAACTTCACCGGCATGACCTTCGGCGACTTTGTCCATGTGCTGATGGATGCCATGGGTCAGCTGTTCTACTCCATCTCTGTCGCCATGGGTATTATGATCACCTACGGCTCCTATGTGAAGAAGGAGACCAATCTGGTCAAGTCTGTCAACCAGATCGAACTTTTTGATACCATTGTGGCATTCCTGGCCGGTCTGATGATCGTGCCTGCTGTCTACACCTTTATGGGTACTGAGGGTATGACCGAAGGCACCGGCCTCATGTTTGTGTCTTTGCCCAAGGTTTTTGATGCCATGGGCGGCATTGGTACTGCTGTTGCCATTGTGTTCTTTATCATGGTCACTTTTGCGGCGCTGACATCTTCTGTGTCCATCATGGAAGCCGTTGTCGCCAGCTTCATGGACAAGTTCCATATGGAACGGAAACAGGCCACTCTGGTTGTAGCTGCTTTGACTCTGGTGCTGGGCTTTGTGGTCTGCCTGGGCTACAATGTCTGGAAGTTCTCTCTGACCCTGCCCAACGGCACGGTGGCGCAGATTCTGGATGTTATGGACTATGCTGCCAACTACATTCTCATGCCTGTGGTTGCTATTGGTACCTGCCTTCTGGTTGGCTGGTTCGTCATGCCCAAGACTGTCATTGACGAAGTCACCATTGGCGGTCTGAAGTTCGGCAGAGAAAAACTCTATGTGGTCATGGTCAAGTTTGTGACTCCTGTGATGCTGCTTCTGCTGCTGGCACAGGCTCTGGGTCTGCTGGTATAAAAATCAAGACGGGATGGTTCGCCATCCCGTCTTTTTGTATAGCAAGCGACCAAAAGGGGAAGTGTACAAAGTAGACAAAGAAAATGCCGGGATTTCTGCGGTTTTTTTACTTCGCACTTCATGTCAGAACTTGACTATTTTTGCCCTTTGCGATATGATATCTAGGTATGAAACGATGCTGAAAGGAGCGTAACCGATTATGATGAATACGATGGCAATCGGCTCTTTGGTTCACACTTGTTACGATCCCGGTCAGGTCGGGTTTTTGTTTCCGTTTCGGTTTTTTCGATGAGTTTGTTTCCCTTTTTGGGTGCTGCTTTCGGAAAAGCCGTTTTTTTATAAGCTGAGAAGGATGTGACAGCATGAAGAAGAGATATTTGATTTTGGAAGACGGCACGATTTTTCAGGGTTGGGCCTTTGGTGCAGACAAGGCTGTGATGGGCGAACTGGTGTTTAACACCAGCGTGGTCGGTTATGTGGAAAACCTCACCGACCCCCGTTACTGCGGTCAAATTTTGATGCAGACCTTCCCCGCTGTGGGCAACTACGGCATCATGGAGGAGGATTTTGAAGGCAAGCCTCTGCTGAACGGCTATGTGGTCAAGGAATTCTGCAATCTGCCCAGCAATTTCCGCTGTGAGTACGATCTGGATACCTTCCTGAAGAACCATGACATCCCCGGCCTGTGCGGTGTGGATACCCGTGAGCTGACCAACCGAATCCGTGAATACGGCGTGGTCAATGCCATGATCACCGAGAAGCTGCCGGAGGTCTTTGAAGAGATCGCCGCCTATACCGCCGAAGATACCGTGGCAAAGGCCACCTGCGAAGCATCCTATGTCTGCGAGGCAGAAGGGGAACTGCAGGCCCATGTGGTGCTGGTGGACTACGGTGTTCTGAAGAGCCTCATCTGTTCTCTGACCGGCCACGGCTGCAAGGTGACGGTGGTACCTGCCTTTACCTCCGCAGATGACATTCTGGCGCTGGACCCCGACGGCATTGTCCTGTCCGGCGGCCCCGGCAACCCTGCCGAAAACACCGCCTGCATTGAAGTCATCAAGGCGCTGGTTGGCAAGAAGCCCATGATGGCTGTGGGTCTGGGTCACCAGATGCTGGCCATTGCCATGGGTGGCAAGACCCAGAAGATGAAATACGGTCACCGTGGCGGCAACCAGCCCTGCCGTGACCTCAACGGCACCAGAACCTATATCACCGCCCAGAACCACGGCTATAAGGTTCTGGCAGAGACGGTTCCCAATGCCGAAGAGACCTTCCGTAATGTCAATGACGGCTCCAACGAAGGTCTCAACTATCCCGAACACAAGGCATTTTCCGTGCAGTTCCATCCCGATGGCTG
The DNA here is from genome assembly GCA_045589035.1 of Candidatus Avilachnospira sp. Lineage (GTDB taxonomy): Bacteria > Bacillota > Clostridia > Oscillospirales > Oscillospiraceae > Avoscillospira. The sequence goes on from JAZNFJ010000077.1 coordinate 3,542, forward strand.
CACCACCGGCGCAAGCAATGCCAATATGCTGTACAACCGTTTCATGACCATGATGAAGGAGGGTTAAACAATGCCGCTGAATCCGCAGATCAAAAAAGTTCTTGTTATCGGCTCCGGCCCCATCGTCATCGGTCAGGCAGCAGAGTTTGACTATGCCGGTGCCCAGGCCTGCCGCGTTCTGAAAGAAGCCGGTCTGGATGTGGTGCTGGTCAACTCCAACCCCGCCACCATCATGACCGACAATGCTATGGCTGACGAGATCTATCTGGAGCCCCTGACCTCTCAGACCATTAAGCGTATCATCGAAAAAGAAAAGCCCGATTCCATGCTGGCCGGTCTTGGCGGTCAGGTTGGTCTGACCATTGCCATGGAGCTGAACAAGGAAGGCTTCCTGGAAAAGAACAATGTCCGATTGCTTGGCACCAATGCCGAGTCCATTTCCAAGGCAGAGGACCGTCAGCTGTTCAAGGACACCATGGACAGCATCAACCAGCCTACCATCGCTTCCGATATTGCCAATACCCTGGAAGAATCTCTGGAAATCGCGGATCGTATCGGCTATCCCGTCATTGTCCGTCCTGCCTTTACCCTGGGCGGCGCAGGCGGCGGTGTGGCCTATACCGAAGAAGAACTGCGTATCGTTGCCCGTACGGGTCTGGATACCTCTCCCATCACGCAGATTCTGGTCGAGCGCTATATCAAGGGCTGGAAAGAAGTGGAGTTTGAAACCATGCGCGATGCCGCCGGCAATGCCATTGCCGTCTGCTCCATGGAAAACTTCGACCCCGTCGGTGTCCATACCGGCGACTCCATCGTTGTGGCCCCTGCTCTGACTCTGGCGCAGAAAGAATACCAGATGCTCCGCAAGGCTGCTCTGGACATTGTGGAAGCCTTGGAAATCGTGGGCGGCTGTAACTGCCAGTTTGCTCTGAACCCCGAAAGCTTCGAGTATGCTGTTATCGAGGTCAACCCCAGAGTTTCCCGTTCTTCCGCTCTGGCTTCCAAGGCCACCGGCTATCCCATTGCAAAAATCACCACCAAGGTGGCTCTGGGCTATACCCTGGATGAGATCACCAACGACATCACCGGCAAGACCTGCGCCTGCTTCGAGCCTGCCGTGGACTATGTGGTTGTCAAGTTCCCCAAGTGGCCCTTTGATAAGTTCTATGGCTCCAGCCGCGAACTGGGCACCCAGATGAAGGCCACCGGCGAGGTCATGTCCATCGCTCCCAGCTTCGAAATGGCCATCATGAAGGCCGTCCGCGGCGCCGAGATCGGTCTGGACACCCTCAATGCCAAGCCCATTTCCGATGAGACCCTGGAAGAGCGGCTGAACCATCAGGATGACCGCCGCCTGTTCACCGTCTTTGAGGCACTGAAGGCCGGCTGGTCCATTGATGACATTCACCGCATCACCATGATCGATGAATGGTTCCTGGGCAAGCTGCTCAATCTGGTGGAATTTGAAAAGACCATCGCCGGCGTGCAACTGGACAAGAAGGAATACATGAAGGCCAAGCGTCTGGGCTATACAGACAAGGCGCTGGAGCGCATCACCGGTCATGAACTGCCTCCCAAGAAGTGGGCATACTACAAAATGGTCGATACCTGCGCCGCAGAGTACAATGCCACTACCCCTTACTTCTATTCTACCTTCGATAGCTTCTGCGAAGCCCGCAGATTCCGCCGTTCCGGCAGACCTGTCGTCATGGTTCTGGGTTCCGGCCCCATCCGGATCGGTCAGGGCATCGAATTTGACTATTCCTCCGTCCATTGTGTGTGGACCCTGAAGGAATTGGGCTACGATGTGGTCATCGTCAACAACAACCCCGAAACCGTGTCCACTGACTACGATACGGCCGACCGCCTGTACTTCGAGCCTCTGACCCCCGAAGATGTTATGAACATCATCGAGGTGGAGAAACCTGTGGGTGTCGTGGTGGCCTTCGGCGGTCAGACCGCTATTAAGCTGACCGAGTTCCTGGATAAGAGCGGTGTGCCGATTTTGGGCACCAGCCGTGACAGCATCGACCTGGCAGAAGACCGCGCAAGATTTGATGCCCTGCTGGAGGAATTCAGCATCCGCAGACCCAAGGGCAGAGGTGTCGACTCTCTGGAAGATGCACTGGAAACCGCAGAGATGCTGGGCTATCCTGTACTGCTGCGTCCTTCCTATGTCATCGGCGGTCAGAATATGGTCATTGCCCATGAGGCAGAGGATGTCCGTGTCTACATGGAAATGATCCTCAACCAGGGCATTGAAAACTCCGTCCTGGTGGATAAGTATATGAGCGGCATGGAACTGGAAGTGGATGTCATTTCCGACGGTGTCGATGTGCTGATCCCCGGTATCATGCGCCACGTGGAGCGGGCCGGTGTCCACTCTGGCGACTCCATCGCGGTCTATCCGCCCTTCGGCATGACCGACCGCATGATCGAAAATGTGGTGGAAGTTTCCACCAAGCTGGCGCTGGCCATGAAGACCAAGGGTCTGGTCAACATCCAGTACCTGTTCTACAACGGCAAGCTCTATGTCATCGAAGTGAACCCCAGAGCTTCCCGTACCATCCCCTATATTTCCAAGGTCACTGGCGTTCCCATGGTCGATCTGGCAACCCGCGTCATGATGGGTGCCCCTCTGAAGGATCTGGGCTTCGGTGTGGGCCTGTATCCCACGCCTCCTTACTTCTGTGTCAAGGTGCCTGTGTTCTCCTTCGAGAAGCTGTCTGATGCCAACTCCCGTCTGGGCCCCGAAATGAAATCCACCGGCGAAGCATTGGGTCTGGGCCGTACCATGACCGAGGCCCTGTTCAAGGGTCTGACTTCCTCCGGTATGTCTGTTGCATCTGTGCAGCCCGGTAAGCGTCTGGGTGCGCTGATCTCCGTGGATGACCACGATCTGCTGGAAGTGGTGGGTCTGGCAAAGAAGCTGGATGATCTGGGCATTGCCATGTATGCCACTCCCAAGACTGCCATGGCCATCGAAAAGCTGGGTATTTCTGTCCAGCAGGTCAAGTCCATCAAGGAATCCGACCATATCTTCGATGTGCTGGAAAGCGGAGATGTGAACTTTATCGTCTATACCGGTGATCTGGTGGTTTCCACCTACGACCACTTCCGTGTGCTCCACCGCAGAGCCATGCAGCTGTCCATTCCCTGTCTGACCTCTCTGGATACCGCCAACGCACTGGCGGATATTATGGCAAGCCGCTTCACTCAGGATAACACCGAGCTGGTGGATATCAACAACATGCGCCGCAGCCATACCCAGCTGAAGTTCTACAAGATGGAAGGCACCGGCAATGACTATATCATCTTCGATAACCGGGATGGCATCATCAACTGCCCTGAATCCCTGTGCATTTCCGAGTGCGACCGCCATTATGGTATCGGCGCTGACGGTATCTGCCTCATTGAAAACTCTGATGTGGCCGATGCGAAGCTGATCTTCTTCAACCGTGACGGCAGCCGCGGTGCCATGGCCGGCAACTGCATCCGCTGTGCCGGTAAGTACCTGTACGACAACGGTATTGTGGAAAGCGATGAGATTTCTCTGGAAACTCCCGCCGGTATCCGCAATCTGAAGCTGTATGTGTCCAACGGCAAGGTTTCCACTGTGGATGTGGGCATGGGCAAGCCCAACCTGGATCCCAAGAGCCTGCCCTGCACCATTCCCGAGGAGAAACTGGTCAGCTATCCTGCTGTCATCGGCGGCAGAAAGTGGGAAATCACCTGCGTCAGCATGGGCAACCCCCATTGCGTGGTGTTCTGCGGTGAGATCGGTTCTCTGGATCTGGATGTGCTGGGTCCCCAGTTTGAGAACGCACCCATCTTCCCCAAGCGTACCAATACGGAATTTGTCCGCGTGGTCAATAAGAATACCCTGAAGATGCGCTGCTTCGAGCGCGGCAGCGGTGAAACCCTGGCCTGCGGCACCGGTGCCTGTGCAGCGGTGGTGGCAGCGGTGGAGAACGGCTTCTGCAATAAGGATGAGGAAATCACCGTTCAGGTCAAGGGCGGCGAGCTCTATGTCCGCTATACCGACGAAGGTGTTTCCCTGGCAGGTAATGCCCGTCTGGTCTACACCGGCGAAATGGAATACTAATGAAACGAAATCCCCGGGTGCATGGCATCCGGGGATTTTTTGTATCGAGATTGGAAAATTTTTCTTGACAACGAATATGAGTTAGTGTAGACTAATCGACGAAAGTTAGTTATGGCAAACACGAGGTGAAAACTATGACGTTAAAGGAATTGCAGGTGGGAGGCCACGGACGGATTTGTTCTGTCGGCGGCAGCGGAGCCCTTCGGCAGCACTTTTTGGATATGGGTGTCATTCCCGGCGCAGAGGTCAAGGTAGTCAAATTGGCGCCCATGGGCGACCCGATGGAATTGCTGATCCACGGTTATTCTCTGACTCTGCGGCTGGATGATGCAGCGCAGATCGAAATTGAAGAATTACATACAGAGGCGGAAGAAGCGCCGCAAGTCAACAGACGAGTGACTACATATCATCCCGGCTTAGGTCAAAGTGGCATTTACCATGCCAAATCCGATGGTGTTCTGCTGCCGGAAGGGGAGAAGCTGACTTTTGCGCTGGTGGGCAATCAGAATTGCGGCAAGACCACCTTGTTCAATCAGCTGACCGGTTCCAATCAGCATGTGGGCAATTTCCCCGGTGTGACGGTGGATCGGAAAGACGGTGTCATCCGCGGCAAGGAAAACACTTTGGTGACGGATCTGCCGGGTATTTATTCCATGTCCCCCTATTCCAGTGAGGAACTGGTGACCCGGCAGTTTATTCTGGAAGAAAAGCCCAAGGCCATCATCAATATTGTGGATGCCACCAATATTGAACGCAACCTCTATCTGACCATGCAGCTGATGGAACTGAATGTTCCCATGGTGCTGGCACTGAATATGATGGATGAAGTCCGGGAAAACGGCGGTGCCATCCGTGTCAATGAGATGGAGCGGATGCTTGGCATTCCTGTGGTACCCATTTCCGCCATCCGCGGCGAAGGTGTGGCGGAACTGGTGGATCATGCCATCCATGTGGCAAGACATCAGGAACGACCCGGTCGTCAGGATTTCTGCGATCCTCTGGAGCATGACGGTGCGGTGCACCGCTGCCTCCACGGTATTATGCACTTGATTGAAGACCATGCCCGCCGGGCACAGATCCCCATGCGCTTTGCAGCCACCAAGCTGGCAGAAGGGGATGAAGCCATCCTGCAGAAGCTGGCATTGGACGAAAATGAACGGGATATGCTGGAGCATATCATCAGCCAGATGGAAGAAGAGTGCGGCCTGGACCGTGCGGCTGCCATGGCGGATATGCGCTACGGATTTATCAAATCCGTCAGTGCGGAAACGGTGGTAAAGCCCAGAGAATCCAAGGGTCATGCCCGCAGCCAACGGCTGGACCGCTTCCTGACCGGCAAATATACTGCCATTCCCGCATTTGTGGGTATTATGGCGCTGGTGTTCTGGCTGACTTTCGGTGTCATTGGCACATGGCTGGCAGATCTGTTGGATCTTGGCATCACGGCTGTGACAGATTTGGTGGATCGTGGTTTGCTGCTGTTTGGCATTAACCCGGTGGTCCATTCTCTGGTCATTGACGGCATTTTCAACGGCGTGGGCAGTGTTCTCAGCTTCCTGCCGGTGATCATTGTCCTGTTCTTCTTCCTGTCCATTCTGGAAGACAGCGGCTATATGGCCCGCGTGGCCTTTGTCATGGATAAGCTGCTGCGAAAGATCGGTCTGTCCGGTCGGAGCATCGTGCCCATGCTCATCGGTTTCGGCTGTACGGTCCCCGGTGTCATGGCAACCCGTACCTTGCCCTCGGAGCGGGACCGGAAAATGACCATTTTGCTGACCCCCTTTATGAGCTGCACGGCAAAAGTACCCATTTATGCCTTCTTTACGGCAGCTTTCTTCCCCAACCATGGTGCGTTGGTGATGATCGCCCTGTATTTTGGCGGCATCATCATGGCAATTCTCATGGCATTGCTTCTGCGGGGCAGTATGTTCCGCGGTGAGCCTGTGCCTTTTGTGATGGAACTGCCCAATTATCGTTTCCCCGGTGTCCGGAATGTGGCGCAGCTTCTGTGGGAAAAGGCAAAGGACTTCCTGACCCGTGCCTTCACGGTCATTTTTGTGGCAACCATTGTGATCTGGTTCCTCCAGACCTTTGATTTGCACCTGAATGTGGTGGAAGACTCTCAGTCCAGCCTGCTGGCAAGTGTGGCGGGTATCATTGCTCCCATCTTTGCGCCTCTGGGCTTCGGCAACTGGCAGATCTCTACAGCTCTGATCACTGGTTTTATGGCAAAGGAAAGTGTGGTTTCCACCTTGACTGTGCTGCTGGGCGGCATGAATTTGACCACCTTTATGACGCCTTTGACGGCAGTGAGCCTTTTGGTGTTTACTCTGCTCTATACGCCCTGCGTGGCGGCCGTTTCCTCGGTCAAGCGGGAACTGGGCGGCGGCTGGGCATGGGGCGTGGTCATCGGACAGTGCCTTGTGGCATGGATCGCAGCCTTGCTGGTGCGGACGATCGGTCTGCTCCTTGGATTTATGTAAAAAGAACCCGCACATCCGTTTGGATGTGCGGTTTTTCTTATAACTGCTGCAGCAGCCGCAGATAGAATTGTACGGTCTTGCAGAGGGTTTCCACAGGCACGCGTTCGTTGTTGCCGTGGATCATTTTTCGCTCTTCCTTGCTCAGATGCATGGGGGAGAAGCGGTAGACCTTGTCGGTGATGCGGTTGTAGTGACGGGAGTCGCTGCAGGCCAGCATCAGATAGGGGGATACCACAGCTTCGGGCCATGTCTGGCGGATGGCGGTTTTCACGCAATTCCATGCAGGACCGCTGGTATCGGAGCAGGGGGAGGGGTCGTTGCCCTCCAGCAGTGTGATATCAATCTTTTCATTTCCGATGGATTTTTTCAGTTGCTCCATGGCGCTTTCCAGCGTTTCACCGGGCATAAGCCGCAGGTTTGCACCGAAGAAGCCATGGGGCGGCAGCACATTGTATGCCTTGCTGCCTTCAAACATGGTCAGCGCCACGGAAGTGCGCATCATAGCATTGAGTTCGCCGCCGGACAGCCTGCCCACCAGATTGAGCACCGGCTTGAAGCACCAGAGATTCGCGAAGATCATGCGGTAGAGGAAATTGGAGTGGCGGCCAACGTTGTCAAACAGCTCCAGAACCGGCTTGGTGAACCGGCAGGGGAAGGGCTGTTTTTCCAGTTTCAGCAGGGCACGGCTCAGGTGTCCCAGTACCTGCTTGGCAGGAGGGGTAGAAGCGTGACCGCCTTGAGAATCCATGGTGAATTTCACATTCATGAAACCCTTCTCGGCAATACCCACCATGGCGCACATGCCGTCATAACCGGGGAAGGAATGATCCACCACGGCACCACCTTCATCCAGAACCAAGTCGGGCTTGATACCCTGTGCTTCAAACCAGTCTACAATAGCGGGGCAGGAATGGCCGCTGGTTTCCTCGTCGCCGGAGAAGCTGAGATACAGATCGCAGGCGGGCACAAAGCCGCCTTCCAGCAGCTGTTCCAAGGCTTCCATGATGCCAAGTAATGTGCCTTTGGTATCCAGAGTGCCGCGGCCCCAGAGGATGCCGTCTTCCACAATACCATCAAAGGCCGGTTTTTCCCATGCGTCTTCTTCTGCAGGCACCACATCGTAATGGGCCATCATAACGGCACATTTGGAGGCGTCCTTACCGGGCATATGGTACAGAAGTCCGGTCAGCCCCAATTTGGTGAGAGAGCAGGCCTCGTGGATACGAGGATAGCGGTCTTTCAAAAGTTGCTGGAATTTCTCAAATTCACCCAGTTCCATCTTGCTTTCATCCCGGTTGGAAATGGTCTTGCAGCGGATCATTTCCTGCATATGCAGGGTGATTTTTTCTTCGTCTACGCAGACGGGGAAGTCGGAAACCGCTTCCTGTGACTTGGGCTTAAAAGCAAAGGTGCGGATGAGAATGATTGCAATGAGAATTGCCAATAAAATCAGAATGACCATCACAGCCAACCTTTCTTATACATGAGCCGTCCGCTGCCGAGAGTGATCAGCACACCCACAGGCACCAGCACACCAACGGAGCTGGCCAGAGAGGGAACGGCCAGGAACAAAATGACCATGAAAATCAGCGGCACAATGGCCAGCTTCACATTCTTGCTCACATAGACCACAGCCAGACCACCGAACAGGGAGGGCAGGATGTTGTCAAAGGCAGGTTTCAGCACCGGGGAGTTCAGCACCGGCGCAATGAGGGACAGCACTGCCACACCAAGGGCAATGATCAGCGTGGTGACGATGGAACTGGTGGCAATGGCGATGGTGGAGATGACTTCTCCTTCTTCGGAGCTGGCCTTGACACCTGCGTTTTCCATGGCATTGAGGGCGCTGGGGGCTTTCAGACTGGTGAGATTGCCGGTGACAAAAGCCAGATAGGTGCCGCCGGTACCCAGCATGGGGGAGTAGGTCAGCACTTCGATGACACCCACCGTCCAGTAGATGGGCGCCACACCCAGAAGACCCTTGAGCACAGCTGTCAGCTGGGGCCATGCGTTATAGCGGATGCAGATGGCGGCAGGCACCATGAGAACCAGAACAACGGCGGTCCAGACCCAAATCTTGCCGTAACGGTCGGTATCTTGCATATACTTATTCATGTTCTGCCCTCCTTACACAATGATCGGTGTGATCACAACGGCGAAAATCATAGCACCAACCATGCTGATGGACAATGCATAGGTTTCCAGCCACTGCATTTTGCATTTCTTGATGAGCAATCCGCAGATACCCATAAGGGCGGCGGAAGCCAGCAGGACAAAGATGGGAATCCAACCGGCCAGACCGGAGCGGATGTCCGCAAAGACCATGCCCAGGAAGGCGGAGATCATACCAAGAAACAGGGAGGTCATGAAAATATCGCCCCACTTGCTGTCCTTCGCCTTCAGCTTCACCATGCCATTCTGAATTTTCTTCATCAGAATGGGCGGCAGTACGATGCTGGGCAGGATGCCCAGGGTCATGACCCACGCAATGGCGGTGTAGACCTTGGGATCGGTAATCATCTCAGAAAGAGAAGTGATGCCCAGGGCATTGGCGGTGGAGGTGGCGGCAGGCAGCTCATAGGTCAGAGCGCCGATGATACTCAGACGAATCCAGGGCAGGGGAATGCCAAGGAATTTGCTGAGGGTCACCACACCCAGCAGAATGGAAATGGCCGGGGCGATGGTAAACACGGCGGTGGACACAATGGTCTTCCGCAGGGTCTGGACACGCATACCCAGTTCCTTACCCCGGCGGTATGCCCGGACCAGAAAGAACACGGATTGTGCCAGCACGAACACAATGACCGCAGCAGCGATCAGATATAAAAAGGTGCTGTTGGTACTAAAATTCAAAACACTTCCTCCTTTCGGAATGTAAGACCATTATAGTCGTGGAACGGGTCGGTGTAAAGAAGAAACTGGAACATCTTGTCAAGGCCACTTTAACATGATAAAATGGGAACATCATAAAGAAAAGAGGAAACGGTTATGAAGCGATCTGCCGGAGTGCTGCTGCCTGTGTTCAGCCTGCCGTCAAAATACGGAATTGGATGTTTTTCCAAAGAAGCCTATGATTTTGTGGACTGGCTTTCCGATGCCGGTCAGACCTACTGGCAGATTTTGCCCTTGGGTCCCACCAGCTTTGGCGGCTCTGTGGATTCTCCCTACCAGTCCTTTTCCGCCTTTGCGGGCAACCCCTATTTTATCAGTCTGGAAGACCTGATCGAGGAGGGGACACTGTCCAAAGAAGAATGCGATGCTTTGGATTTTGGTGCTGATCCCGGTAAAGTTGACTATGAAAAACTCCACGAAAGCCGTCTGAAGCTGCTGCGGAAGGCATATGAGCGCAGTGATATCAGCCGCAATCCGGATTATCAGAAGTTCACCTGGGAAAACGGCTGGTGGCTGGAAGATTATGCTTTGTTCATGGCACTCAAACGGCATTTTGAGGAGGCTGCCTGGTTCCAGTGGCCGGAGGATATTCGCTTCCGTTGGAACAATGCGCTGGACTACTACCGCCGGGAACTGTATTTTGAAGTGGAATTCCACCGGTATCTGCAGTTCCAGTTCTTCCGCCAGTGGCAGAAGCTGAAATCCTATGCCAACGAAAAGCATATTTCCATTGTGGGAGATATTCCTATCTATGTTTCTGAGGACAGTGCCGATGTCTGGGCACATCCGGAACTGTTCCAGCTGGATAAAGACCACAGACCTACCCATGTGGCAGGCTGTCCGCCGGATGCTTTTTCTGCGGATGGTCAGCTGTGGGGCAACCCTCTGTACCGCTGGGAATACCATCGGGAAACGGGCTATCATTGGTGGATCTCCCGCATGGAGCAGAGTTTCCGGCTCTATGATGTGGTGCGGATCGATCATTTCCGCGGTTTTGATGAATACTTCTCCATCCCTGCCGGCAGCGAAACGGCTCTCACCGGTAAATGGCAGCCGGGTCCCGGCATGGAACTGTTCCGTGCCATAGAAGGACGCATTGGCAAGGCCAATGTCATTGCCGAAGATCTAGGTTTGATGACAGATTCCGTCCGGCAGCTGGTCAAGGACAGCGGCTATCCCAATATGAAGGTGCTGGGCTTTGCCTTTGATCCTGCGGATTTTGGCTTTTTCAATGACCATCTGCCTCACAATTACCGGGAAAACTGCTTTGTCTATACCGGTACCCACGACAATGAAACCTTAGTGGGCTGGCTGGCAGGTTTGGACAAAGAAACCAAGAAAATGGTCAAAGACTATGTGGGAGCAGTTTCTGAAAAGGGTCTGCACAAGAAACTCATCACCCTTGCCATGCTCTCCTGTGCCAAGACCTGCATCGTGCCGGTACAGGATTATCTGGGACTGGACAACAGCGCCCGCATGAACCATCCCGGTACGGTGGTGGGCAACTGGTGCTGGCGGATGGAGCAGGGCATTTTGACGGAGAAGTTGGCGCTGGAAGTGAGAGATTTGACCAAGCGCTACGGTCGCATGAACTGGAATACATAACAGGAGGAACGGTTGTGGAACAGAAACAGCGTAAATTACAACGGTATTTTACCTATGCCATGCTCTTTTATGTTATCGGTTTTGCGCTGAGTTTTACCCTCACTTCTGTGCAGATCGAGGATATCAGTCAATCATTCCAGCTGCCCAAACGGCTGGAAGGTACGATGAATGCGGTTTCCAGCGGTGCCTCTCTGCTGGCTCTGGTGAGTATTCTGCTTTTGCAGGGTCGGATCAAGAAATCCACCGTTCTGGCTGCCTGCGGTCTGGTCATGATTGGCTGCATGGTCCTTAAGGGCATCGTCCCCACTTTCTCCCTGCTGTTGGTGGTGTTCTTTATTTACGGTATCGCTCTGGGTTTCGGTGACGGCAACTGCAATGCCTTCATTGTGGATCTCAACGGTGCCGAGTCCGGCAAATATCTGGGCGCGCTCCATGCCTTCTCCGGCATGGGTGCCATGCTGGCGCCGCTGTTTATCACATGGCTTCGCAAATTCATGGCATGGCAGACCACCTATTTCGTCATGGCGGCCATCGTTCTCATTCCTTTCGGCTTCTTTACATGGATGTGCTTCTTTATGAGAAAGCGGATGCAGAAAAATGAAACGCCGGAAATCAAGCTGACTTTGGCCGATGTGAAAGGCTATCTGACTGACAAGGAAAATTTGGTGGTTTTGCTCACCAATTTCCTCTACAATATTTTTTTCAATGGCTTTATCGTCTGGATCACCCTCTACATGGAGCGAACCCTTGCCTCACCCCATCTGCGTGCCTATCCGCTGGTGGCATTCTGGATCTTCGGTGCGGCATCCCGGTTCTTTGCGCCCCGACTGAATCTTTCTGCCAGAAAGCTGTTCCTGATTGGTACACCTGTGGGAGCAGGTGCGCTGCTGATTGCGGCTCTGATCGGCGATCCGGTGGTTCTTCTGGTCTGTTGCGCGATTTGTGGTCTGTTTGCAGGTCCCGGTATTCCGGTTCTGGTGGATATTGGCTGCGAACGATATCAGGACAGAAGCGGTCTGCCGGTCTCCATTCTGGTTGTGGTACAGTACACGGCCAATACCATTTCCCCCATGATCATGGCAGCGATCTCTGCAGCTGCTTCTCTGCGGGAAAGTATGATCTTTGCCACCTGCTGCGGATTGGCTTCGGTGGTGTCGGGTGTATTCCTAATTCCGAAGGTAAAAAAGCAGTGAAAATTAGCGAAAATAACCATTGACTTTAGCGATTAAAAGTGGTAAACTGTCCATCGTGGAAGAAACAACCGATTTGACACCGCCAAGCGGTAAATTCAATGTATCATTAGGTCGCCTTCTGCTGCGCGGAAGGCGACTTTTTTGCGATAAAGGAGAAATAACATGGTCATCACAGAATTGCTGGAACGAAATGCCCGTCTTTACGGCGCGGATACGGCTCTGGTAGAAATCAGCCCCTCCGAGGAGCGGGACAATGCCGTTACCTGGCGGGATTTCAATCTGATTGAAAATGCCAATCCCGATGCCCCTTACCGTCGTGAAATCACCTGGAAGGATTTTGACCGCAGAGCCAACCGCTTTGCCAATCTGCTTCTGAGCCGCGGTATTAAAAAGGGCACCAAGGTTGCCATTTTGCTGATGAACTGTCTGGAATGGCTGCCCATCTATTTTGGTATTCTCAAAGCCGGCTGCATTGCTGTGCCCATGAACTTCCGATATGCTTCCGATGAGATCCAGTACTGTCTGGATCTGGCGGATGTGGAACTGCTGATCTTCGGGCCGGAATTTGTCACCCGAATGGATGCCATTGCCGATCAGATTCCCAATGTGAAGATGTTCTTTGTGGGCAAGAATGGCCCTGCCTATACGGAAGACTGCATGACTCTCATGGGCTATTGCTCTTCCAGTGCACCTCCCATCTGTATGGAGGAAGACGATCTGGCTGCCATTTACTTCTCTTCCGGCACCACCGGCTTCCCCAAAGCTATTCTGCACAAGCACAGAGCTTTGATCGCCTCCTGTATGGTGGAGCAGAACCACCACGGTCAGACTCGCGACGATGTGTTCCTGTGTATTCCGCCTCTGTACCATACCGGTGCCAAGATGCACTGGTTCGGCTCTCTGCTGGCAGGCTCCAAGGCAGTTCTGCTCCGCGGTGTGAAGCCCGAGTGGATTCTCCGTGCTGTGACCGAAGAAAAGTGTACCATCGTCTGGCTGCTGGTGCCCTGGGCACAGGATATGCTGGATGCCATCGATGACGGTCGGATCTGTCTGGACGATTACTATCTGGATCAGTGGCGGCTCATGCACATCGGTGCACAGCCTGTTCCTCCCAGCCTGATCCACCGCTGGAAAAAGATTTTCCCCCACCATGCCTACGATACCAACTACGGCCTGTCCGAGTCCATCGGCCCCGGCGCTGTCCATCTGGGTGTGGAGAATATCCACAAGGTCGGTGCCATCGGTGTTCCCGGCTATCTTTGGGAATGTAAGATCATCGATCCTGCCGGCAATGAAGTTGCCCAGGGTGAGGTTGGCGAACTGGCGCTGAAGGGCCCCGGCGTCATGCTGGAGTATTATAAGAACAAGGAAGCCACCGACGAAGTGCTCCATGGCGAATGGCTCTACACCGGTGATATGGCCCGTATGGATGCAGATGGCTTCATCTATCTGGTCGACCGCAAGAAGGACGTGGTCATTTCCGGCGGTGAAAACCTCTATCCCGTCCAGATTGAAGACTTCCTCCGCGGCTTTGATAAGATCAAAGATGTGGCGGTCATTGGTCTGCCCCATCCCAGACTGGGCGAAATTGCCGCAGCCATTGTGGAGATCAAGGAAGGCATCACTTGCACCGAGGAAGAGATCAACGCATTCTGCGAGGGCATGCCCCGTTACAAGCGGCCTAAGAAGGTCATCTTCGACAAAGTTCCCAGAAACCCCACTGGCAAGATCGAAAAGCCTGTGCTCCGTGAAAAGTACTGCAAGGGCAGACTGGTGGAAGCACAGATAACGGGCTGATACCGGAAACAATGAAAGTAAAGGAGAACATTCCTATGAAAACCCTGATGCTTGGCAACGAAGCCGTTGCCAGAGGCCTGTTTGAAGGCGGATGCAGCTTTGTATCCAGCTATCCCGGCACCCCCAGCACGGAGATCACCGAGGCTGTGGCAAAATATGAAGAAGTCTACGCAGAGTGGGCGCCCAATGAAAAGGTCGCCATGGAAGCCGCTTTCGGTGCTTCTCTGGCAGGCCGCCGCAGCTTCTGCGGCATGAAGCATGTGGGCCTCAATGTGGCTGCAGACCCTCTGTTTACCATTTCCTACACCGGTGTCAATGCCGGTATGGTCATTGCCGTGGCAGATGATGCAGGTATGCACAGTTCCCAGAATGAGCAGGATTCCCGCCATTATGCCAGAGCCGCAAAGATGCCCATGCTGGAGCCTGCGGACTCCGCTGAAGCACTGGCATTCACCAAACTGGCTTATGAACTTTCCGAAACCTTTGATACTCCCGTTCTGGTGAAGATGTGCACCCGTGTGGCGCACTCCCAGAGTGTGGTCGAACCCGGTGAACGGTTGGAGGTCACCAAGACATACGAAAAGAACCCCCAGAAGTACATCATGATGCCCGGCAATGCCA
>JAZNFJ010000078.1:0-7460 GCA_045589035.1 Candidatus Avilachnospira sp.
ATCGTTGCCCGTGATCGCCTGAGTGCCAACCTGGAGGACAACAGAAGGTTTGTGAGCCGTGTTTCCAACGCTCTTAGTATTCTCAACGAAGACGAAAAAGAACTGCTCCGGCGGTTCTGCATGAATCGTGAGAGGGGAGCAGCGTACACCATGGCCGAAGAAAAGCACGTTGACCATAAGACCATCTACAGGTGGAAGGATGCCGCGCTGGAAAAGTTCGCAACTGCTATGTATGGGTAAACGTGAGAAAAAAGTGGGATGAAATATCCCGAAAATGTGATATAATACATATCGTGAATACTGCGCCCCGGAGAGTGTGAAGGCTGTCCGGGGCATTTTTTGTTTTGAGAGGTGGTGACGGGTGGCAAATGAACAGAATCTTGTTAAGTTTGGTGAACGAAGTGAGAATGAAGAGAGAGAAATGCAAGCCAAAGGCGGCAGAAATTCGGGTGTTTCCCGTCGTCGCAAGAAGTCGATTTCCGAGTTAGCGAAGCGAATCGCTGATAACCCAGCTTCAGCTAACGATAAAGAGATGTTGGCATCGATTGGGATAGATGGAGAAGATGCCACAAATGCCGCCGTGGTGGTTGCTGCGGTATTTGACAGGGCAAGAAGTGGAAATATTGATGCTGTTGATAAATGGGAGCAGTACACCCAGGATGGTGGAGATGATCAAGCGGCGACAGACATAGACAACGCTTGTTCAACTGCATTCAGGAACTTTTACGCCAATGTTGGAAAGGCATTCTACGAAGTTGCGGGACACGTTCTTGCACATAATTACACGCACTTCGATGAATCCGGTGGACGTGGTTCCATGAAATCCTCGTTCGTTTCTTTGATTGTGGTCATTCTGGTTATGGTATCCCACAGTCACGATATGCACGCACTGGTTTTGCGTAAGGTTGCCAATACGCTTAGAGATTCCGTGTATGCGCAATATATGTGGGCAATTGAGAAACTGGGAGTTTCCGAATATTGGGAAGCGAAGAAGACCCCTATGGAACTGATATTCAAGCCAACCGGACAGAAAATTATGTTCCGTGGCGCTGATGATCCCATGAAGATCAAGTCCATAAAGGTTCCCTTCGGATATATTGCGGTTACCCACTTTGAAGAAAAAGACCAGTTTGCCGGACGCTCTGAGATTCGAAATATTCTTCAATCTACTATGCGTGGTGGCTCTATGTTTTGGAACTTTGAGAGCTACAACCCGCCTATCAGCCGGGACAATTGGGCAAATAAGGATAGCGCAGAAGATAGGCCGGATAGACTGTGCCATAAATCAACATATCTGGATGTACAGAACCGTGAATGGCTGGGAGAACAGTTTTTGAATGAAGCTGAGCATCTTAAAGCCACGAATGAGCGAGCCTATGAACATGAATATCTTGGTATCCCGGTCGGCACTGGAGGCAATGTATTCGATCTTCTAGAAATCCGGACAATAACAGATGATGAAATAAAGCGAATGGATCGGATATACCAGGGTGTTGACTTTGGTTGGTATCCTGATCAATTCGCTTTTTTGCGTACTTATTACGATTCCGCAAGAGAAAAAATCTATCTGCTTGACGAACTCTACGTCAACAAGTGGAGCAACGCGCAGACAGCAAAGTGGATCACCGATCAGGGGTACACCGATTACACGATTATTTGCGACTCTGCTGAGCCGAAGTCTGTAAACGACTACCGGGATGCGGGTCTGCCTGCCCGTGGTGCTACTAAGGGCCCCGGCTCCGTTGAGTACGGTTTCAAGTGGCTGCAATCCAGAACGCTTGTTATTGATCCGAAGCGGACACCGAATGCATATTCGGAAATCATAGGATACGAATATGAGCGGGACAAGGATGGCAATGTCATAAGTGGATACCCAGATGAAAACGATCACGCTATTTCGGCTCTGCGTTATGCCTATGAGCCACACTTCAACAGGCGAGGTAACAGCGCATGAGTATTTTTTCGACAATAAAGGGGTGGATCTCTATGCTCCTGAAATCCAGGGCGAAAGACGAATTTAACATTGAACCCATCATATCGGAACAGATGGACGCATGGGTCTGCGAGTGCGTCAATATCTACCAGGGCAATCCGTGCTGGTTGAATGAGAATGACCACATCGATACCGTAAACTTTGCGAAAACTATTTGTTCCGAAGTTGCCCGGTTGACTATGCTGGGTGTCGGCATCAACCTAGATGGCTCCGCCCGGGCTGACTGGCTGCAGAAACAAATCAACGCCATTTATTTCCAGCTTAGAAACTGGGTGGAGTATGGATGCGCCTACGGTACCATCATCCTGAAGCCAAACGGTCAGACAATCGAACTGTACACTCGTGACCGGTTCGAGGTAACCCATACCACAAACGGAAAGATTGACGGTGTCGTGTTCCACGACTGGGAGAAACAGGGCGACATCTGGTATACCAAACTGGAATACCACCGATTTGAGGATGGTCTGTATAAGATTACCAACAAGTGCTATGCAGGCAACTATCCGGATGACACAAAAAAACAGGTGGACATTGCTCTGACTCCCTGGGCGGAGCTTGTGGATGAAGCAAGCGTGGGGAATGTAGATCAGCCGCTGTTCGGCGCGTTCAAGATGCCCCACGCAAATAACATCGATATGAATTCTCCTTTTGGTCTGCCTATCTTCTCTGAAGCAATCCAAGAACTCCGGGATCTGGATATTGCATATTCCAGAAATTCCAAGGAAATCAAGGACAGTAAGCGGACCGTGCTGCTTGATTCCGATTCCATGATGATGACCGGAACCAAGGTATCTAAGAGTGACGCAGCGTACAAGTATCGCCGGGAACAGATGGAGCTTCCCGACTATATCCGTAACGTCCAGGGCGACGGTACGAAGATGTTCTATCAGGAGATCAACCCAACCCTGAACACCGAAACCAGACTGACCGGCATCAATGCCCTGCTAAGCCAGATCGGTTTCAAATGCGGTTTCTCTAACGGTTATTTCGTATTCAACGAGAAAACCGGCATGATTACCGCCACCCAGGTTGAAGCGGATGACCGCCGCACGATCCAGATGATCAAGGATGTCCGTGACCAGCTGGAGAGCTGCATGGACGGCTTGATTTACGCTTTGGATGTGTTCGCTTCTCTGTATTCTTTGGCTCCCAGGGGCAGCTATGAGGCTGTCTATGACTTCGGGGATATTACATACAATCGGGAAGAGGACAGGGCCAGATGGTGGAGTTACGTCCAGTCCGGCAAGGTCCCTGCCTGGCGGTACTTTGTGAAATTTGAAGGGATGCCGGAGGATGAAGCAAAGGCCATGGTAGCGGAAGCAGAACCGACCATGACCACGCTGTTCAAGTGATATGCTTACCCCGAGTTATCTGCTCCACGCTACGGAGCCGGCGGAGGAGATCGCCGAAGAACTGCATCAGGATATTCTAAATCGGATCATATCCAGAGTAAAGGCGCGAATGGAGCGCGGCGATGATTACATACTGACCGCAACGGACAAATGGAACATCGAAACGCTTCAGGAAGCTGGATATTTGCTAGAAGATATCCAAGCCGACATTGCTAAGGCTACAGGCAAACTCCAAAAAGAGATCGCCGAAGCCATGGAGGATGCCGGTGTCACCGCATTGGAGTATGACGACAAAGTTTACCGCGACGCAGGACTGAACCCGAAACCCCTGACACAATCCCCAAATCTCATTGCTATTATGCAGCGAGACTATGAGGCAACCATGGGGGAATGGAACAATTTTACCAAGACCACCGCAAACGCTGCATACAGGAAGTTTATTGACCTCTGTGACCGTGCATATCATCAGGCAATAACCGGAGCAATCTCCCCGTCTCAGGCGGCTATGGAGGCGATGGAAGACCTGATAAATAACAATCTTGATGTGATTGTCTACCGGGATAATCAAGGCAAGGTGACCCGCAGAGAGACGATAGAAACCGCTGTTACAAGGGCGGTCCGTACCGGTATATCCCAGGCATCGGCACACATCCAGATTGCACGTATGGACGAATTCGGTGTGGATTTGGTTCTGGTGTCCTCCCACCTTGGAGCCAGACCAGAACACGCTGAATGGCAGGGTAAGATTTACTCCCGAACAGGAACGGATTACCCAAACTTTGTTGACGCTACTGGCTATGGCTCTGTCACCGGATTATGTGGGGCCAACTGCCGTCATTCTTTTGGTCCGTACTTCGGCCAGCGCAACCCGTTTGAACAGTTCGACTCTGAGGAAAATAGAGAACGTTATGAGCTGGAACAGCGTCAAAGGGAACTGGAGCGGCGCATCCGTGACACGAAACGCCGCGTGATGTGCTACCAGACAGAGGGTAACCAGAAGAAATATGAACGCACAGCCGCATTACTGAGAAGACAGAATGACGTGTACAACAAGTTCTGTGAAGAAAACAACCTGAAACGCCGTCATGATCGTCTTGCTATTGCCCGATGGAATCGGAGTCAGGCAGCAAAGGCCAGAGCGGCGGCTTAATCGACATGAGGATATAAGATGAGCCGACATATATTCTATAATCCAAACCCATCCCGGCAGCGTGTAGGTGACTGCACCGTCCGGGCTATTTGCAAGGCCACTGGGCAAGACTGGAACCGCACCTATGCGGCCTTGGCAGCCTATGGCCTTGCCTGCAAAGATATGCCGTCAGCTAATTCCGTGTGGGGTAAATACCTCCGGGGACTTGGCTTCCGGCGCTATTTGATCGATGATACACTGGATGATTATACTGTGGAAGACTTCTGCCGGGACCATCCAAAAGGAACGTATATTTTAGCCATTGACGGCCATGTGGTGTGCGCTGTCGATGGTTATTTTTATGATTCTTGGAACTCCGGACAGGAGATTCCTGTGTATTACTGGACAAGGGGTGATTGATTGCAGATCCGGGACTTTACCCAGTCCGAAGCGGACTATTTGCAGGCCGTCTGCAACTTCACCAAGGATGAAAATACTCTTTTTGAATTGCGCTTGCGGGACATTTCTTTGGAGGAATGCGCGGAGCGGATGAACCGCTCCATCGATTCCGTCAAACAACTTTCAAGACGTGTAAACTCAAAAATAAAACGGGAAATATAACACTTTTCCCACACTTTTCGACACCTTTTCAAACACTTTAACTCACTGTTGAAGTCATACTTCTTATGAGATAATTGAGCCACAGAAAAACAAAGGAGGCTCACTCATGGCATATTATCCGACCTTTCAGCCGTATCCGTATCAGGATCAGCTGAACCAGTTACGAACCGCCAACCCCATGACCGCACAGATGCCCATGCAGGGCTTCCAGCAGCCGATTTCGGCACAGCCTATGCAGTTACCCAGACAGGATTTTAACGGCCTGAACTGGGTGCAGGGAGAAGCCGGCGCAAAGTCCTGGTTCGTGAATCCCGGTGCGACGGTGCTCCTGATGGATTCCGAGAATCAACGGTTCTACCTGAAATCTGCTGACATGAGCGGAATCCCAAGCCTGAGAACGTTTGAATATTCGGAGATTGGCGCGGCTCCCCCGCAGCCTAAGACCGAATATGTCACACGGGAAGAATTCGACAGGTTTGTACAGGCAATGACCACAAAGGAGGTAACCCATGAGTAACCCTTTATTTAACGCTCTGCGAGGTAATCAACAGCCAAATATGATGGCGGATTTCCAGAAGTTCATGCAGCAGATGCAGGGCAAAAATCCCCACCAGGAAATAGCAAACCTTTTGCAGTCCGGTCGTGTGTCTCAGCAGCAGCTGAACCAGGCCCAGCAAATGGCGCAGCAGTTCATGGGCATGTTCAAACGTTGAAAACTGTGGCCACGGTTTCAAATATTATTTCATAAGGAGTAGACACAATGGATTCTAACTATTCTCTTTCCGACATCGCTGCCGTGACTGACGGCAACCGCAACAACGGTATGTTTGGCGGCGATTGGAGCGCATGGATCATCCTGTTTCTGCTGTTCGGTATGTTCGGCGGCGGTTACGGCGGATTCGGTGGTGGCTTCGGTGGCTTTGGTGGCGCAGGCTTCCAGGGCATGGCAACCCGGGCCGACATCAACGAGGGATTCGCACTGAACGGCCTCCAGACCGGCATCACCGCAATCCAGCAGGGCATTTGCGATTCCACCTACGCTCTGACCGGCGCAATCAAAGACTGCTGCTGCACCACCCAGCGCGCCATCGACGGCGTGAACTACAACATGGCGAACGGTTTCAACTCCGTGAACCAGACTGTAAACACCGCAACCCGCGACATTCTGGAGAACCAGAACACCAACACCCGCGCAATCCTCGACTTCCTGACCCAGGACAAGATTGCAACTCTGACCGCTGAGAATCAGTCCCTGAAGTTCCAGGCATCTCAGACCGCTCAGAACGGATTCATCACCGCAAATCAGGAAGCCCAGACCGCAACCCTGCTGCGCAGACTGGGCGCCGACTGCCCCACCCCTGCGTATGTGGTACAGCCTCCCACTCCCGTGCACTTCCCTTACAACAACTGCGGTTGCGGTAACGGTGCATACGGTTACGCAGGCTGATTCGTATAAGCATCTTCCCGGCTGGAAGATGCCGGGATGTACTTCACAGTTATTCCCGGGGCGGCATTAGTCGCCCCTATACGAAAGGACAAAGGTATGATTGAACTCATTAACACCGCTGTACAGACCGTTCCTGTCGGTCAGTCTGTGGTCTATAATGCCGCACCTGTCCGCAGTTCCTGTGGACGTGAGCGGCACAGAACAGGAAGCGCATTCGTCACCCTGCTCCCTCCCGGTCGCTATCTGGTGACCTTCAGCGGTAACATCGCTGTACCCGCCGGCGAGACTGTGGGTGAAATTTCCCTCGGTATTACTCAGGACGGCGAAGTCCTGGGCGGCTCCACGATGAGAGTCACCCCGGCTGCTGTTGAAGAGTATTTCAACGTATCCACTCAGCACTACGTTGATACCTACTGCAATTGCTGCGTGAACGTGGGTGTCCAGAATACATCTGACATTCCCGTCCTTGTCGATAACCCGAACATCACCGTTGTTCGGGTCTGCTGATAGGGGGTGGGCCTATGTATGATACCTACAAGATGCAGGAACATATCTGCACCGAGCTGGAGAAGAAGGCTCAGAGCGGACTTAAATCCACTTCTGATCTAGACACCGTCTGGAAGCTGATCGATGCATATAAGAATCTGCTAAAGATTGATATGCTTCAGGAGGCGGCTGTGCAGTCCGAAGACAGCGGCTATAGCCAGGACGGATACAGCGAGCGCAGACGCAGAGGCAGTCGGGGCCGCTACTCCCGCGGGGGTGGCGGTAACAGCTACGATGACGGCAGTACCTGCCGTATGGGCTATAGCCGAGACGGCGGCTTTCCTCGGCTTTCCGAAGGCGGTGACAGATACATGGACGAAAAACACTCTTACCGCTCCACCCGCTCCCCCGAGAGCAAGCGGGATATGAATG
>JAZNFJ010000079.1:0-4990 GCA_045589035.1 Candidatus Avilachnospira sp.
CGCAATGGAAGAAAGCTGCTTCACCGGCTGGAACCAGGTTGCAGACAATGCAATTCCCGATGTGAAGATGACCGATGCCAACGCAGATGTCATCTACAAGTTCTACCGCGCCGGTATTCTGACCGGTTCCGATGCGGCTGGCACCTTCAACGCATCCAGCTCCATCAAGAGAAGCGAAGTTGCAGCCATCCTCGTCCGTATGTTCGATGAAGGCAGCCGTCAGGGCTTCACCCTCGGTTAAGAACCTGTAAATAGGGAATAACCTAAAACCAACGCCCCTCTCTCCAATCGGAGAGAGGGGCGTTTTCTATCAATGTCTATTACGCGAGGCAGCTATAAGCCTCCCTTGTGTAAAGGGAGGTGGCATTTGCGAAGTAAATGACGGAGGGATTGTGATATTCGTAAAAAAACTGGCTCCCGTGTCATATCCGGGAGTCAGTTTTACTTAGATTTAAGCTTTCGTTTTTTCTTTTCTGGGCAATTCCAGATCATCGGAAGGGCCAAACTGCTTCTGCAGCAGGATGATGACCATGGAAATAAGGGAAATGACGATCCAGGAGATGATGGTGGCTGCCCAGCCGCCTCTGTCGGCGATGGCGGCAAAAAGCCAGGTAGCCAACGCAGAACCAATGTAGAACATACTGTCCAGGACGCCGCTGACGGTCGCAGAACGGCCGAAACGGGTGAACTTGATGGGAATGGTGATTGTATAATTGATGCCCAGACAGCCGTTCAGGAGAAGCAGCAGGAACAGCAGAATGATCAGCGGTGCTGCAAGGGTCAGCTTGTAGGAAACCAGCAGCAAAATACAGATAATGGCGCAGATCGTGTACAAGCCAACGGAGAAACTCTTAATATTGGGGAAAAGCTTTGAAATAAAGGGGTAGACGATATAGGAGAGGAGCTTTCCGATGGTCAGAATGGCAGTCAACGCAATGGAGAGATTTGCGCCCATGGAGAATGCTTCTGTGAAGAGCAGAGGTGTCCAGGTGGAAATGCCATCACGGAGCATACCGCAGATAAGGCCAAGGAGCAGCATGGGAATCAAGTGGGTCTTGACGATGAAGGTCCAGTTGACGGGATAGGCTTCCACAACCTTTGTGGGATGTTTTTTGGTGGTACCGGCATTATTAAAAACTCTGCAGCTGAAGGTCCACACAAAGCCCAGAGTGATGCAGATCGTAGCGGTCATCAGCATGACGGTTTTCCAGCCGCCCCAGGAAAGGCCAAGAGGCGTGGTGAGGTAGCAGACAAGGCTGCCGATCTGCTGGAACACACAGACGGTGTTCAGAGCGCCTTCCTGCCGATCCAGAGGCATGTTGGCAGCGGCCAACTGCATGACACTGGGCCACATCATAGACTGGATATAGCCGTTGATGCACCACAGCACGATGATCACAGGCAGAGAGGGGAACATCCGGATCAGAATGTGGGTTGCTGCGCAGCCAAACATGCCCATAGCAATGGCAAATTTGGTGTTGATCTTGTCAATGATCATGGAGTTGATGAACATGCCCGCCGCATAGCTGATATAGCCGCAGGTAATGGCGAGACTGGCAGACTCCTTGGTGATCTGCAGATCCGCAATGAAATCCACCAGTGCAGCACTCAGGTCTGTTCTGCAGATCTGGCAGGTGAAATAGATGAAACCTAAAAGGAGGACCAGAAACCGGGCTCTCTTCTTATTAAATTCCAATGTATACAACCTTCTCTCTTATCTGCTGTAGCGGTAAGCCACACGACAGGCTCGTTTGTAGGCCTCTGCAAAATACTGCTCCAGAGGCAGTTTTCCAAAAATATCGTTCTCAAAGCGGTTGGGCTTGGAGTTGATATTCAGCTCGAAATTGAGAATTTCCAGCTTTTTGGAGGCCTTCATACGGGCAATGTTGTAGTCCCAGTCAGCCACACCGTCATAGGGGAGCAGATGCAGGTCATCATGCCAGAACACATTGCCTTCAAAAGGACGGATGCCCAGATTGTCGTTGAGATGGGTGACAATCAGTCGGTCACCGTAGAGAGCCAGCAGGTCCTCGGAGTGGTTGTAGCACATTTCATGGCCGGAGTCCCAGCAGAAACCAACGGTTTCATTGCCCTTGTAGTGGTCCATAAGAGCCTTGAGGAACTCTTCGCCTTCGGTGTTTTCAAAGGCGATCTTCACACCCAGTTTAGTGGCCTCATTGACCAGACGGTCAAAGTTTGCAAAGCCGTCTGCATTGGGTTTCATGGTGTACACAAAGCCGATCCAGGCATGAACGACCAGAATGGGAATATTGTTTTCGGCGCAGGATCTCAGAGAGGCCATCAGAAGCTCCAGCGCAGGCTCATAAAGCGCAGGATCACTCTCCCACATGTGATGGCTGCAGGTGTAGGGGGCATGGAGGGACTGGATTTCCAGACCGGCATTTCTGGCATAATCCACGATCTCCTTCATGTTCACATTCGGTTCCCATTCGGGAGAAACGGCCTCAAAGCCGGTTTGTTTGATGATGTCGATGACTTCCAAAGTGGGCTTTTTATAGGAATTATACAGGGAAATGCCGATTTTTTGGTTCCACATAAGAACACGACCTTTCATAGGCGATAGTCATTGTCATTGTAGCAGATAATGGAGAAAAATGCTATTATGTATTTGAGAAAAAAACAGCCGGAAGTACGAAACTTCCGGCTGCTATGGGATAAATTACAGCTCAAAGCCCATCTCTTCGGGCAGCTGGTCAAAAACGGCATCGTCAGCACCGGTACCGTGACGGAAGATCACAGCGCAGGTGGCATCGCCGCCGACAGGGAAGGGAGCATAGTGCCATGCACCGGGAGCCCAGGAGATACCTTTGCCCACGGGTACATAGAAGGCCTCTACACGGTCTTCAGCAACCGCACCGGCAGGAATACCTGCCACGATCAGACCGCCGGTCAGGGGCAGGACAGTCTCGGTGGTGCGTGCGTGTGCTTCAAACTTCTGGAAGACATACTCTCTCTGGATAGCGGTCAGCAGGTTGATACTGACGGTTTCGGCGCCGTCCACAGCGGCCTGCTTCTCATACCAGTTGTACATGCCGGCTTCGCCGCCGTATTCACCGGTGGCTTCAATCACATTGCCATAGGGAGCAAAAGCTTCCTTGGTCAGCATCTGAACTTTGATCTTTTTCATTACACAATTACCTCTCTCAGCCATTCCAGCGTGCAAGCGACCATGTGCTTGCCGGTTTCCACAGATGCTTCCTTGGCGCTTTCGGCAAACCATTCGGTGTTGCGCTCGCATCGGCTCAGGTCCACATTTTCGGGCCAGGTGCCCATCATCAGGCTGGTTTCCCATTTGCCTGCATGGTCGAAGCCGCCGCACTTGATCTGTGCATCGGCACCGATGAGGGGCAGAACCTTGATGTAGGAGAAGGGGTCTTCGCCGCCGCCCAGGTTTTCATAGTAGCTGGCGTAGCTGTCGCTGCCCCACCAGCCCTTGCCGAGGGTGTTTTCCATGTATGCCATGGTGACCTTCTTGGCGGCCTTATGGCAGGCGATGGTCATGGGCATCAGGCCGGCACCTTCGGTCTGATGATGAGGCATCAGATAGATGTTCTTGTGGCCGGCGTCGATCATGGACTTCAGAACGCAGTACAGATAATCTGCATAGGTGTCCTCATCCACATGGAAGTGGCTGGGCTTGGGCTCACAGACGGCATAGGATGCCACGCCGTACCAGATGGGAGGGCAGACCACGATCTCTTTTTCCTTTTCCAGTTCACGCAGGCAGCCGGTGACGACCATGGTGTCCGTGCCGCAGGAAGCATGATGGGCGTGATATTCCAGAGTGCCGATGGGGATGATAAAGGGGACTTTCCGGTCTACGGCATCCTTGATATCATCATAGAACATATCAATTAACTGCATAAGTATTCTCCTTTTAAAGATGGCTCGCAGCATAACTGCGAGCCATCGGATATGTAATTAGAACATCAGTTCGGGGCAAACAGCGGGGATTTCGGGGCAGAGCAGCTCCACGCCACCTTCCTTGACAGCAATACCCTTTTCCCAACGGACGCCGAAGGTGTCGCCGGAGATGTAGGTATCGACCTGGTAGGTCATGTTGGGCTTCAGGAAGTAGTCGGAGCTGGTTTCGCACCAGGGAGCTTCGACTTCGATGATGCCGGTGCCATGGAGAGGACCATAGACATAGTTCTTCTCGTAGCCGTTTTCAACGAACTTGTTGTAGAAGTTCTTAGCGATGTCAGCAGCATAGACACCGGCCTTGACCTGATCAACAGTCCAGGCGTGCATATCGCGGCAGAACTGAACGATATCACGGCGCTGGCCTTCCAGCTTGCCCAGGCAGATGGGATAGCCGATGGCTGCGGAGTAGCCGTCGATCTTGGCGGACAGGTTCAGCTGAACGATATCACCCTTCTGGAATTCACGGTAGGAAGAACGGGAGATGGCATGACGGGTGGAAGCTTCGGAGAAGACGTACATGGGCAGGCCTTCGTACTCAGCGCCGTGTTCATAAACGACACGCTGTGCCACACCGACCATCTGCAGCTCGGTCATACCGGGCTTGATCTCCTTCATGACCTGCTGGGTAGCCAGGTCGGCGATGCGGTAGCCTTCACGCAGGCAGGCCAGCTCGTTCTCGGACTTGATGGAGCGCAGCTCGACCATGACCTTGCCGGCGTCGACCAGCTCAGCTTCGGGGAAAGCTTCGCGGATAGCGTTGTAGATGGTGACGGAGGTGTCCAGGAAGGAAGCGATACCGATGCGGATCTTCTTGCCGGTGACACCGATGGCCTTGAAGACATCATCGAAGGTGTCGGCCTTCAGCTCGGGGTAAGCGGGGTCAGCGCCCTCGCGGTAGGCCAGCAGGACGTAAATTTTGTCCAGCTTGTTGCGGTCAGCACCGAAGATGGCGGACTCGGGACCCACCATCAGGGCAGCCTCGCCGGCGGCGGAGATGGCAACGCCGGACCGCACGAACAGGGGCCAGAAGCCGGAGAAGTAACGG
>JAZNFJ010000080.1:0-2434 GCA_045589035.1 Candidatus Avilachnospira sp.
TTAGCGCCGCAAGCCATCAGGCCGAGAGCCAGAACCAGAACCAGAGCCAGAGCAATGATCTTTTTCATTTTCAAATTACCTCTTTTCTTTTTTGCTTAACAGCCCATATAGGTTACCACTTTAGGCAGAAAAAGACAAGGCGTTTATACATGAATAATTGTATAATTGGAGTATTTATGAATGTTTCACAGGATAAAACGGGAAAAAACCTTGGCTTTTATGCAAAAATTGGGCGCATGAACCATTCATGCGCCCAAAGGGATGGTTTATTCGGCAGAAATGAGGTAGTAGTAGACAGGCTGGCCGCCATTCAGCAGATTGATTTCTGCACCGGGACAGTTGGCAGAGAAGATTTCCTGCGCCTGCTGTGCCTGTTCTTCGGTGATATCTGCACCGTAGAAGATATTGACAAACTCGCTGCCGGCCTCGGCAGTCTTCTGTGCCATCTGTGCCAGCAGATCAGCCACATCGGGGGTGGTATCCAGCAGGGCACCGTTGTACAGACCCAGATAATCGCCTTCCTTGATGTCGCGGCCGTCAAAGTCGGAGTTGCGGGCAGCGTAAGTGATCTGCATGGTGGAAACAGATGCCAAAGATTCGGTCATAGCTGCGGTGTTGGCATCTTCTTCCTGATCGGGATCGAAGTTCAGCATGGCGGTAATGCCCTGAGGAACCGTCTTGCTGGGAATCACAATGACTTTCTTTTCGGTCAGCTTGATGGTCTGCTCGGCAGCCATGATAATATTCTTGTTGTTGGGCAGAACAAAGACCACTTCGGCAGGGGTGCGGTTGATCTGGGTCAGAATATCCTCAGTGGAGGGGTTCATGGTCTGACCGCCCTGAATGATGCCGTCAGCACCCAGATCCCGGAACACGGAAGCAAGACCTTCACCTGCACAGACGGAAACGATGCCGTACTTCTTTTCGGGAGCAGCGATCGTGTTGGCTTCCAGCTCTTCCTCGATCTTGTCCAGATCATCGGTACTCTGGGGAGCCTTACCGGCAGCCATATCCTCGTACTGCGTACGCATGTTCTCGATCTTGACCAGCTCCAGCACACCGTACTTTTGTGCTTCGGAGATCACTTCGCCGGGGATATCGGTATGGACATGGACCTTGAATGCATCATCGTCCTCACCGATGACAAGGCTGTCACCGATGGTGTTCAGGTAGGCGCGATAGGCATCCAGATCAGTGCTTGCGTTCTTGCGGACGATAAAGACAGTATCAAAAGTGAAGGTAATATCTTCATCGGTCAATGCAGCGAAGTCAGCGGCTTCGTTAGCCTCGGTCTGACCGGTGGGTGCTTCGAAATCCTCACCGCGCAGGGAAGCCAGCATGCCCTCCAGAATGGTCATAAAGCCCATACCACCGGCATCCACAACACCGGCCTTTTTCAGAACGGGGTTCTGATTGATGGTGTTTTCCAGAGCCGAATGGCCGGCCTCAATGGCACAGACCAGCGTTTCCTCGACACTGGGGTTTTCTGCGGCAAACTCTGCGGCAGCTTCACCGGCAAGACGGGAAACGGTCAGAATGGTACCCTCGGCAGGCTTCATAACAGCCTTGTATGCAGCCTTGACACCCTGGTTGATGGCTTCTGCCAGCATAATGCCGTCGGCTTCCTGGCAACCCTTCAGGGCTTTGGAGAAACCGCGGAACAGCAGAGAGAGGATGACACCGGAGTTGCCTCTTGCACCGCGGAGCATGGCAGAGGCGGCAATGTCGGCAGCTTTGGTCAGAGAAGGAACATCAGCCTTCTTCAAATCTGCAGCAGCGGCATTGAGGGTCATGGACATATTGGTACCCGTGTCACCGTCGGGGACAGGGAATACGTTCAGATCATTGATCTTTTGTTTGTTGATTTCAATGGCTGCGGCGGCAGACAGGAGCATTCTGCGGTACGCAGCGCCGTCAATGGTCAGTTTCACTTGATTTCCCTCCATGTGTCAGTCCTCGGTAATGGAATCCACATAGACATTGACAGCCTTGACGGTTGTACCGGTGGATTTTGTGACATTATATTTGACTTCGCTGATGATGGCTTCGCCGATGGCGGCAATATTGACACCGCGATCCACCATAATATGCAGATCGATGACGATAGAGCCATCCTCACAGAAAGTGACCTTCACACCCTTGCTCATAGCTTCCTTGCGGAGCAGGTGCACCAGACCATCGGTCATGGAACGGACAGCCATACCCTTGACGCCGAAACAGTTGGTAGCTGCATAGCCGGCCAGATTGGTATAGACGGCGCTGTCAACAGCGATCAGACCCTGATCAGTAGAAAGACGAATCATAAGGGACCTCCTTATAAACAAATAGGCATAGTTTTGTTTCTATATTGTAACCGATTTGGAAGAAAAGTACAAGAGGGTATTTTATCTTTCGCCCATGTGACGGACGGACAATTTGACTTAAATTCATGAAA
>JAZNFJ010000081.1:0-3327 GCA_045589035.1 Candidatus Avilachnospira sp.
GCAAACTTCAGTTCTTCGTCACTCCATTGGCGTCCGCTTTCGGCGGGCGCTTTTTCCTTTTCCAGACCAAGGAGATAGTCCACGGACACACCGAAAAAGTCGGCGATCTTCACCAGCAGCTCCTGCTTGGGGGCCGTGCCGTTATTCTTCCAAACGGTCACACTGGCACGGTTGAAGCCGATCTTTGCCGCCGCACCGCCGGGAGTCAGATTCTCTCTGGCACACAGCGCACAAAACACATCATAGAACATTTGACAAGCACCCTTTCCGCAACTCTGTTTAAGAAATTAAACAAAAGGTGTTGACAAGTTTAAGATTATCAGCTATACTGTGGTCATGGTGTTGATATTCATAAACAAAGTCAACTGAAATTTGCAAAATTTTTCTATCTCTAAACCAAGAATACCACATTTGTTTATCAATATCAACAGTTTTTTGTCGAAGCAGGGAATTTTTCTCTGTCAGTAATCCAAGCATACTGCAAGATGTGTCCCACTAACGGTACACAGGAAAGGAGCGACTTATGCCCAAATATCCCTATTCCGTTTCCGTCCGTGCCAGACTTCTGCGGCTTCACCGCACCCAGAAGGAACTGGCTGCGCGACTGGGTTATTCCCCATCCTACATATCCATGGTGCTTTCGGGGAAGTTTCACGCACCAAAACTAAAAACGCAAATTGAAGACCAGCTTACAAAATGGGAGGCGGAACGATGAAGCACATACCGGAACCCAATCTGCAGCCCCCGGAACTGCCCCTGCCGCCTCTGCGCTGTTGTCTTTGCCTGCAGGCAGGGCGGGAACTGCTGGAACTGCCCTACGGCACTGTCTGCCAGCCCTGTCTGAACGGCAGTACCATGGATGAACTGTCCGCTTTGCTCTGCGCCCCCATTCTCACCGATGAAACTTAACCGAGGAGGTATGACTATGACTAACATTCCCAGACCCATGGCAGACCCCTGCCGCCGTTGCCCCAAGGCAGCCAGATGCCAATCGTCCGAAACCTACAAATGCGACCTGTTCCGGGTGATGTTTATCCGCTCCTGGGACGAAACTGTCGCATTTCTCAAGAAGCAGCTTGGCATCAAGGAGGAACAGACATGATCAAAAGCCGCAAAAAGCACAGCCGCGGCAGCCGGGAGTTTGCTGCCATCTGTCGGCAGTATGGCTTCACCTCCACCTGCCGCCACGGGACATTCGAAAATGGCGGACTTCCCGGTCTTTCCGTAGAAGTCCGCCGCACCCAAAGGCTGCATTTAGAAGAAGATCTCGCCACTGCCGTCCGGAATGCAGATGGAAGCATTCCCATTCTGGCACACCGGAAAGACCATCAGCCCTGGAAAATCACATTGCTGCTTCCGGATTTTTTGCAGCTGTACCGGGCTTCTCTGCAAACAGGCCTGCCCGATCCAGAATCACCAGCATCCGAAGCATATCCCGGCTCAGATCCAAGCCCTGACCGTCCCCCTGCAGAAAGCCCTGCTCCATAAGCTTGTCCACCGTCTGTCTGCCCCACTGGGGCAGCGCATCTGCCGTATCGTATCGCATAAGTCCCTCCAAAAATTCCTCCCATGCCCCGGCTTCCACCAAAGGAGCCGGGCATTTTTTCCCTGTCACATCATAGTGCCGCAGGACACGTTCCATGGGTATTCCATACTTTTTCATCAACTTCCGCACCAGTTCCTGCCCGTTTTCCAGTGTTCTCTCCGGGATGTAGTAATTTCCTTGTGCATCCTTCCAGCTGCACAGCTCAATGGCAATGGAATTTCCGTTGCGGCAGTTTGGGTGAAGATACACCCCTGCACCGCAATGCCATGCAGTACAATCTTCCGGCACGGACAGCACCGCCGTGGTTTCATCCACGAACCAGTGGGCAGATGCGCCCACCGGTTCTCTCGCAAAATACATGCCGTTGTTTTCCGCCGTGTCTCCGTCCCCGGCGGTGTAGTGGATCACCAGAAACTGAGTCTGTCTGCGCTTGCCGCCATAGTTTGCCTTGTGGCAGGCAATGACCTGTTCGGTCATACCTGCACCTCCGGCAGACCGGCAACGGAAGTCAGCAGGGACAAAATCCCCGCCAGCAGCGATGCCGAGCCAACCAAAAGCCAGTTGACCTCTGCCATAACTGCCGTGGTGCCGATGGTGGCCACAGCCGTCTGTGCCACCGTCTTGATGGCGCGGATACCTGCCGCCTTCAGCCATCTTACCGTTTTTTCACTCATCTTCTCTCCTCCTTATGTTCCAGATCACCGATGCGGTGATTGGCAACCTTGATTTGCTCATGGATCACATCCATTTCACCCTCTAAATGGTATGTCCGCTCCACCAGATTGTTGTGGGCCTGTACTTTCTTTTCCAGCTGTTCCAGTCGGTAGTTGGTCAGCTTATTGCTGACCAAGATACCGCCGAAAGTACCGCCCAGACTGCCCGCAAGGGACAGCATCGCCGTGATCACCGTATCACTCATAGCCATACTTCCCCAATACCGCCAGCACTTCCTCCGTCAGCACCTTTTTCAGTTGACCGGGCGGCAGTTTCATCATTTCCGCCACCAGAACATCCAGATCGGATGCCTTTTCCTTCTTCTCCAAAGCCTTATGTTTCAGCTTCAGCAGATCAGATTTCTTCATCTTCCAGCACCTCCGTCAGTTCTTCCAGTGCGGCTTCTGCAGGCACATCCATGTCCACATCCGTTTCGGTGTAAACACGGTCAAATTCCGCCGGGTCAAAGGCTTCTTCGTAGAGAACACCCTCCCGTTCAATCATCTTGCCTGCATCGGACCAGGTTTTCACAAAATCCCTGCCACCAATACTCAAAATTTCCGTTCGAATCATTCGTACTCGCTCCCTTCCAGCGGCACAAATTCGCAGTTGCCGTAGCCGTACAACGCACTCCAGTTGGTGGCAGTCTTGTACTGTTCGATCAATGCCTCTGGTACATAGATCTTCCCACCCGCCCCGTTGGCAGCATAGGGTGTGTTTGTAAATGCATACAAATCGGTCAATACAACAGGCATATCGGCTTTGCGAAAGACAATTTCCGCCAAATCAGTTGCACCGGTAAACACTGTGTTCATAATATTGGAGCAGCCACCCATATCAACAAATTTTAGTTTTTTTGCATCCTGAAACAAAAAGTTGGAGCAGCTTTTTGCAATCGGGAAACTGGCTCGTTCAATCACAGCATTACTTCTGAAAGCACCAAGTTGGATGTATTTCACGCTGGGGAATGATGCCGTTTTAGGCCCTTTTGCATAATAAAAAGCATAGGATCTCAAATCCGTAATGCGATCATTTTCATAATCGCCATCGTAGGCTTTGTTTTCAAT
>JAZNFJ010000082.1:0-8799 GCA_045589035.1 Candidatus Avilachnospira sp.
ATCGGTGTACCACTGGGCAAAGTCAACCTCCATATCGGTGATCTGTTCGACCTTTTTCTCTTTTGCCATATCGCATCTTCCTTTCGGAAACTTTTTCTCAGTATCTATATTCTATCACACTTGTCAATCCCCCCGGCATAAAATGGGATACATTTATAATAAGGAGTGCATCTATGGAAGAATTCCTCATTTGCCTCGATCCCACCACCGCCAAATTTTATGACCGGGTGGCTCAGTCTGCCGGTCTGACCACGGAACAGGTCCTGCAGGATGCCTTATTCAAGCTGGCAGGGGAGCTTTCCCTCAACGCCCTGTCAAAAAAGAAATAAATCCTACATTTTTTATCCCGGAGCATGGACTTTTCAAAGGCAGTATGGTATCATTTCCATGCAATTCATTATACTGCGCACTGCGAATGGGGGCATTTCCATGTCTTTGAAAAGTCGTGTTCGTAACAGTGAATTTTTCGCCTTTCTGGATTGGCATACGGAGGATGGAAAAGGCAGACGCTGCATGCTCCTTTCTTCCTTTTTGTACACCCTCGTCAATTCCATTTCCACCGGCGCTCTTTATACCGCGTTTCTGGCCGCCAACGACTTCTCCATTGTGGACGCTTCGTTCCTCAGTGTGATCCCGCCGCTGGCTGCCTGTTTCTGCGTGATCTCGCCGGTCTTTCTGGAGCGGTTTCAGAAACGGCGCTGGCTGCTGGCCGGCGGCAGGCTGCTGGCCTACCTGCTGAATCTGCTGTGTCTGACCCTCCTGGCCATATTTGTCAAGGATCCCACCACACGGTTGGTTGGATTTTCCGTCATCCTGCTGGTATCCAATCTGGTCAACAATCTGTTTTCCAGCGGCTACACTGTCTGGCATCTGAATTTCATCTCCGGCAAACACCGGGCAAGATACTTATCCTATAACCAGATCACCACCACCGTTGCTTCTTTCTGCTCGCTGATCTTCTTTGGTCTTTTGGCAGACAGTCTGAAAGGAACGGCTTATGAAGCTACCGTTCTGATCGTCATACGGTTTGTGGCACTGGCCTTTGCCCTTTTGGATGTGGTGATCCTTTGTCTGCCGAAAGAATATCCCTATCTGCGAAAAGAAACCACCATTCGGATATCCAATATCATCCGACTTCCTTTAAAGCACAAAAAATTCCTCATGACCATGG
This sequence comes from Candidatus Avilachnospira sp., assembly GCA_045589035.1. Taxonomy (GTDB): domain Bacteria; phylum Bacillota; class Clostridia; order Oscillospirales; family Oscillospiraceae; genus Avoscillospira. The sequence goes on from JAZNFJ010000082.1 coordinate 1,172, forward strand.
CGCTCATCTGCATGTGGAATTTCACCGCGGCATTTTCCGCCTCCTCGTGGACCTTCCACCTGCTCCACAACATTGGTGCCGGTGTCGTCATGACCTATCTGTTCTCCATATTTACCTGCGGCTGCCTGTTTACTTCTGCATACTGGCGCAGGCTGATCGAAAAAGTGTCGTGGTTTCGCACCTTTGCCTACTGCGCCATGATCCATGCCCCGGCAGCCCTTCTCATGGCGTTTGTTCTGCCGGAAAACCGTCTCTGGCTCTACCCCATCTGCATGTTCATCCAGGCATTTGCCGGTGTGGGGCTGAACCTCTCCTGGGGTAATATGCCCTACATCAACACGCCAAGAGAAGATCAGACCTATTACCTGTCTTTTTACACTCTCATTGCCAATCTGGGTACCTTCCTCGGCGGCAGTGCCGGTGCGCTCTTTGTGAAGATTTTTGATGGCAGGAATTTGTCCATTCTGGGGCGAGCCTTTGATACCGCCCCCATGATGCTGTTTGTACAGTTTGGTTTCTATCTGATCTGCATCGGCTATATCTTCCTGAATTTGCAAAAGCTGCAGCCGTCCAATGATTTTTAAGGAACAGGAGTTCGTACTATGAAATCCATCCGTGATATATACAAAATCGGAAAAGGTCCTTCCAGTTCCCATACCATCGGTCCGGAACGGGCCGCCATTCATTTTAAAAACAGCCATCCAGAGGCCGAGGGCTTCCGGGTGGATCTGTTCGGCTCTCTGAGCAAGACTGGTAAGGGTCACGGCACCGACCGGGTTCTGAGAGAAGTCCTCTCTCCCCTGCCAACGGAAATCGTGTTCCGCACGGACGAGCCTGAAGATATCCGCCATCCCAACACCATGGACTTTTCCGCCATCAAAAACGGTGAAGTCTATGATACCCTCCGGGTGGAAAGTGTTGGCGGCGGCGACATCCGCTTTGAGGGCTGTCCGAATACCACCGCACCGGAAGTCTATCCCGAAAATTCCTTCGCGGAGATCGAGCAGTTCTGCCGCTTCCGCGGGCTGGATCTTGCCCAGTATGTGGAGATCAATGAAGGGGAAGATATCTGGGATTTTCTCCAGATCATCTGGGATACCATGCAGGCCTCCGTCCGGGAAGGTCTGTCCGCAGAGGGCATTCTCCCCGGCGGACTCCATGTTGAACGAAAAGCAAAGATTCTCTACGAAAACCCTGCCCCCAATGAAGTGCCGCAGGTGCGGGAATGCCGCATCATTTCCGCCTACGCCTTTGCCGTCAGCGAACAGAATGCCGACTGCGGCACCATCGTCACCGCGCCCACCTGCGGTGCCTGCGGTGTGCTGCCGGCCTGCCTGGTCTATGTGCAGCAGCAGCGGAAGCTCTCCAATGAGCAGATGCTCCGGGGTCTGGCTGTGGCAGGTCTGATGGGCAACCTCATCAAGACCAACGCATCCATTTCCGGTGCTGAATGCGGCTGTCAGGCAGAAATCGGTGCTGCCTGCTCCATGGCCGCGGCCGCCCTTACCTATCTGTTCGGTCTTTCCACCGCCCAGATCCAGTATGCGGCAGAAATCGCGCTGGAGCATCATCTGGGATTGACTTGTGATCCCATCTGCGGACTGGTGCAGGTCCCCTGCATCGAGAGAAATGCCGTGGCCGCCATGCGGGCCATGAACTCCTGCAATCTGGCCTATTTCCTCTCGGACACCCAGCGGATCACCTTTGATATGGTGGTCAAAACCATGTATGAAACCGGCATCAGCATGAACCAACGGTTCCGGGAGACCTCTGAAGGCGGTCTTGCCAGAATGTTCAGCCGTCGAGCCGACCGATAAGGTAATCTATTTTCTGAAAGGAAGTCAATATATGAAACTCGGTATCGTGGGTCTGCCCAATGTGGGCAAGTCTACCCTGTTCAACGCCATCACCAACGCAGGCGCAGAGTCTGCCAACTATCCCTTCTGCACCATCGACCCCAATGTGGGCATGGTCACCGTCCCTGACACCCGTCTGGAATGGCTCCGTGACCTCCACCAGCCCAAGAAGTTCACCCCTGCAGTCATCGAATTCGTGGACATCGCCGGTCTGGTCAAGGGCGCATCCAAGGGCGAAGGTCTGGGCAACAAGTTCCTCAGCAATATCCGTTCCACCGATGCCATCGTCCATGTGGTCCGCTGCTTTGACGACACCAACATCACCCATGTGGAAGGCAGCACCGATCCCCTCCGTGACATTGAGATCATCAATCTGGAGCTGATCATGGCGGACATCGAAATGGTGGAACGCCGCATCGACAAGGCACAGAAGGCTGCCAAGGGCGGCGACAAGCGGTTCAACAAGGAAGTGGAAGTGTTCCAGGGTCTGCTGACTCATCTGAACGAGGGCAAACTGGCCCGCACCTATGAAGCCGCTCCCGACGAACTGGAGCTGATCGCCACCTCCGACCTGCTGACGCTGAAAAAGACCATTTATGCCGCCAATCTGGGTGAAAACGAAGTGGCTGATCCCGAAGCCAGCCGTCATTTCCTGGCCGTCAAGGAACTGGCAGCAAAGGAAGGCAGTCAGGTGCTTCCCATCTGCGCCAAGCTGGAGGCCGACATTGCCGAACTGGAAGATCCGGAAGAAAAGGCCATGTTCATGGAAGAACTGGGTATCGAGCGTTCCGGTCTGGACAATCTGATCCAGTGCAGCTATGCGCTGCTGGGTCTGATTTCCTTCCTCACCGCAGGCTCCGACGAGTGCCGCGCATGGACCATCAAGAACGGCACCAAGGCTCCCCAGGCCGCCGGCAAAATTCATACCGATTTTGAACGGGGCTTCATCCGCGCCGAAGTCATCGCCTTTGAAGACATGAAGGAATGCGGTTCCATGGCCAATGCCAAGTCCAAGGGTCTGGTTCGATCCGAAGGCAAAGAATATGTCATGAAGGACGGCGACATCGTCAACTTCCTGTTTAATGTGTAAACAGCAAAACCGACCGGAAAAATCCGGTCGGTTTTTTATAGTTGCACAGGAATTTCTTTTGTGATCTCCAGGCCGTCTTCCCAGACGGCACATTCCACAGCTTTGACCTTTACACCATTTGCTGCGGCATGGCGGAGGGCTTCTGCAAACTGTGGATCTCGCTGCACATTGGGTTCAAAGCGGAGCATATCCGACATCTGCAGAATGAACAGCACATGGGCATCATAACCCTGCAATACCGCCTGCTCCAGTTCCTGCAAATGTTTTCTGCCCCGCTCTGTGGGAGCATCGGGAAACCGCGCAATGCCATCTTCCTCCAAAGTCACACCCTTGACCTCTACAAATCCCTTCTTCTCCCCTTCTTCGTAGTAAAGATCAAAGCGGGAATTGCCGAAAGTCTGCTCCGCCTTTACCAAATCCGGCACAAATCCCAGTCCGCCGGACTTTACATAGTCAAAAGCCAGCTTGTTGGGGATCTGGGAGTCAATATTGATCAGCCTATCCCCCTTTTTTACCGTGATGAGGCTGAATTTGGTCTTTCGTTTGGGGTCATCATGGTGCTGGCACCACACATCCACACCGGGGATCAACAATTCCCGGCAGCGGCCTGTATTTTTCACATGGCAAACCACTTCTTCCCCACCGATCTCCACATGGGCGATAAAGCGGTTGGGTCGGGCGCGGAAAATGCCATGGATCATATGCTCATATCGGTACATAAAAACACCTCTTTGCCATTATAACGCAAAGAGGTGTTTTGTTGAAGTCTTATTTTGCAGCCTTGGCAGCCAGCCGCTCTTCCTTGGTCTTGCAGAACCGTTCCAGAACGGGCACAAACAGGATGGCAACCAGACAGGCAGTAAAACCGCCGTTGTACAGCAGGTAGCCGCCATGGAGATCGGGCACGCAGACCACCAGAACATAGTGGATCATACCTGCCACCGTACCTGCCAGCCAGCCGTACTTGCCCACCATGGGGCTCATGCCGTTGGCGTAGCACATACCAATCAGAATGGCCTGTGCGTTGATGGCCTTGTTGAAGCCTTCGCCCACAAAGAGTGCCTCTGCCACAAAGGACATAACTACATAGCCCACCATAATGGGCCAGACATTGCCGGGATGAGAACCGGCAACAGCGGTGCAGACCATGCACAGTACCAGACCGCAGGTGACGCCGTTGAGTTCGCCGCCAACCAAAGTGTAGTACAGCATGATGAACAGGCCGAAGATGCCGATGTTCATGAGAGACAGTGCAGGACCGAACTCCGCGGAGAAATCGGTCTTATGACCGGATGCCTTCAGCAGTTTGCCGTAGCCATTGAAACTCCAGCCGTTTTTCCACAGACCCAGCACCAGACAGATGACGAACAGTGCGCCAAAGAAGCCGTAGAACACCACGGGCTGAGCCACAAAACCGGAAGTTGCTGCAGGCAGGGCCACACCGCGCATGGTGTAGAGCACAGCCTTCAGGAAGAAGGCCATCATGCCCAGAGGCAGAGCGGCGGAATACAGGCAGAAGCCCTTATGGGCATTGGGCGCGTAAGCACAGCCAGCGGGAGTAAAGAAGCCGATGAACACGCCTACGCAGATACCCAGAATGATGGAAACCACAGTATAGCCATGGACCACATCAGCGGAGGGATACCGCAGGAACATTTCCGTGACAATGGGAGCAATACCGGTGGCAAAGAGCATGAAGTTCACATTCTTGCCCAGGGGCTCCCGCTTGACGGCACAGTACAGCACAACACCCAGAACGCAGGCGATGACATTAAACAGGTTCATACCCCAGAAACAGAAGCCCAGCGTCAGAGAAAACGCAAAGAAGGACAGACTGTTGAGGGGCGCGCCGGGCAGCTGATACAGCAGGCAGCAGAACAGGCCCACAATCACACAGTTGGCAAAGGTAGCAGACACACCGCCTACACGGAAGTAGTCGGTAACGACCTTACCGGGGGTGGTATAGATGGCCTTCAGACCATCGAGCATACTGGCTCTGTCGGGCGCGACCACAGCCATGACCAGGCAGGCAAAGGTGAACAGCCAGAAAACCAGTTTCAGGGTCTTACCGGCTTCGAGATTTTTCCATTTTTCGTTCATTTGTAACACCTCTTGGAATAGAAAAGCCGCCCAAAAACGGGCGGCTTCTTTTACAAAAATCAGCCGTTCATTCTCTTGGCTGCCTCGACCACATGGCCGATGAGCACAGAGGTGGTAACAGCGCCGACACCGCCGGGAACGGGGGTGATGGCTTCGACGATGGGCTCGACTTCTTCGAACACAGCGTCACCGGCGATACCGCCCTTGCCGCCCTTGGCATTGATCTTCTCAGCATCCCAGTTGATGGAAACGTCGACAACGATCTGACCGGGACGGACATATTCCTTGGTCAGGCTCTTCAGCACACCGGCTGCAGAGATGAGAATATCAGCTTCGCGAGCTTCGGCGGGCACATCCTTGGTACGGGTGTGGCAGACGGTAACGGTGGCATTCTTGCCCATGAGCATCATGGCAGCAGGCTTGCCGACGACCAGAGAGCGGCCGATGACAACGGCCTTCTTGCCGGTGCAGTCGATGCCGTAGTGGTCCAGAATCTCCATGCAGGCAGCGGGAGTGCAGGGTGCGAAGCCCAGCTGCTTGCCCATAAACACGCCGGCGTTGGAGCCGTCGGTCATGCCGTCCACGTCCTTGCGGGGGTCCAGGCGGTTGCAGATCTCGTCCTGATCGGCCTTCAGGTGTTTGGGCAGAGGACGGAACATCAGAACACCGTGGATCTTATCGTTGGCATTGATTTCGTCGATGACCTTCAGCAGTTCTTCCTTGGAAACATCCTCGGGCAGAACAAACTTTTCAACAGCGACACCCAGCAGTTCGGCACGCTTGGTAGCGCCGGTTTCGTAGCTGAGATCGTCGGGACGCTCGCCGCAGCGGACGATGGCCAGAGTGGGCTGCACGCCCTTAGCCTTCAGAGCCTCGCAATCAGCAATGATGCGGGCATTGAGCTTTTCGTTGACTTCTTTTGCTAACAGCAGCTTTGCCATAACAACTTATCCTCTCTTACTTAAAAAATCCGGCCTTGACGGTCTCAAAGATCTCGTCAGCCATCTTGCCATACTTATCCAGCATGCCAAGGCACTTGGCGTTCAGTTCTTCTGCCACTTCACGGTTCTTCAGGGTCTTGGTGTTGATGAACACATTGAGGGAAGCAGCCTGCAGAGCAGCCTTGACGCAGACAGCACCGCAGCCGGCGTCGGAAACAGCCAGACGGCTGCCCTTTTCGGCAAAGACGGCGATGGCTTCCATGGCTTCGCAGCACAGTTCCATGATCTTCACAGGAGTGGAGCAGGCCACCATGGTGGCTTCTTCCATGATCTGATCGCGGTTGGGGTCATCCTTGGGGATGCCGTAGGCCTTAGCCAGAGGAACAAAGTTGATCTCATCGGCTTCCACCTGATCCAGCAGATCCTTCTGCAGGGCATCGCACTTGGCCTTCAGCGCAATGATCTCCTCTTCCACATCGGCATACTTCTTCTTGCCGACGGTCAGAGAGCCGACCATGTTGCCCAGAGCCGTACCGATAGCACCGACCAGAGCAGCAGCACCGCCGCCGCCGGGAGCAGGCTCATTGGAGGCCAGGACTTCCACAAACTTGCGGCAGGATTCCATAGTCATATCCATAGTATGTATCTCCTTCTATAAACTCGAAAAAATCCGGCGGCGGAAGTGCCGCCGGATTCAGGCGCAGGATTAGAACAGGCCGGAGACCTTACCGGTTTCGGTGTCGACATCGACACGGCGATAAGCGGGGTCAGCAGCGGTACCGGGCATCATGGAGATGGTGCCGGCCATGGGGCACAGGAACTTGGCGCCGCCATATTCCAGAATGTCGCGGATGGTCAGCTTCCAGCCGGTGGGAACGCCCTTCTTGGTGGGGTCATCGGACAGGGACAGGTGGGTCTTGACCATCATGGTGCAGTAGTCAGCGTACTTGGGATCGGACTCGAAGCGCTCGGCCTTCTGCACTGCCAGAGGCTGCCAGATAACGCCGTCAGCACCGTAGACTTCCTTGGCGATCAGCTCAACGCGCTGACGCAGGGGCATCTCCAGATCGTACAGGAACTTGACCTCAACAGGATCTTCACAAGCCTCAACAACAACGCGTGCCAGCTCAGCAGCACCCTCGCCGCCGTATCTCCAGTGGTTGGACTCAGCGCAACGAACACCGCGCTCAGCACACAGCTTCTTCAGCAGACCGATCTCAGCATCGGTATCGGTGTAGAAACGGTTGATACAAACAACGGGGTTGATGCCGGACTTCTTGATGGTGTTGACATGGTGGAACAGGTTGCAGGTACCCTTTTCCAGCAGCTCCAGATTCTCCTCCTTGTACTCCTTGGGCAGGGGTGCGCCGGGGGTAACCTTGGGGCCGCCGCCGTGCATCTTAAGGCTACGGACGGTAGCAACCAGAACGGAAACATTGGGAGTCAGGCCGGACAGGCGGGTCTTAACGTTCCAGAACTTCTCGAAGCCGATGTCGGCAGCGAAGCCGGACTCGGTTACATGGTAATCGAACAGCTTCAGAGCCAGACGGTCAGCGATAACAGAGGACTGACCGATCGCGATGTTAGCAAAGGGACCGGCGTGGATCAGCACGGGCTGATGCTCGACGGCGTAGCACATGG